>NZ_JBMPIX010000036.1:0-33946 GCF_049341065.1 Pacificoceanicola algae
CTCATATGCGCGCTGTGATTCCAGAACCTTTGCGAACCAGGGATTGTCGGCGGCGACCTTGTCGGCCCATTCCGCCGAAAGCCGGGCGGCTTCGACCAGAACCTCGTCATCCAGAACGATGAACTTGTGGCCGTTTTCCTTCAGGAACTGATAGGCTTCGGCGTCTTCATGGCCGCGTTCCGTATAGTTCACGTACATTTCGACTTCCGCCGCGGCCGCGATCATCTGCTGGTTCCGTTCGCCGATCCGTTCCCAGGCATCCTTGTTGAACAGGCATTCATAGATCACCGTCGGCTGGTGGATGCCCGGAAAGATGCTGTATTTGGCAATATCGTGGAACCCGGCATTGCGGTTGGTGCCAAGCGATCCCCATTCCAGCGCGTCGATCAGCCCGCGTTCAAGTGCTTCGAATGTTTCGCCACCGGGAACGGTGACGGTCGATGCCCCCAGCCCCACGGCGATTTCCGCCCAGGCACCAGAGGTCCGCAGCTTGAGCCCCTTAAAGTCTTCAATCGACTGGATTTTCTTGTTCGACACCATGCCGACTTCGGGCGAGCCGAGGCCGCAGTTGATCGAAACGACGTCGAATTCCTCGTCCCGGAACTGCGCCTGCAGTTCCGCGCCGCCGCCTTCTGTCAGCCAGGCACCAAAAACGTCGGTTTTCGGGCTGCCGGCCCAACCGGCGAACAGAACCGTCGTGCGGTCCACGCCCCAGTCATAGCCCATCCAGGTATGGCCCGCCTCGGCGACCCCGTTGCGCACGGTATCGGTCACCTTCAGCGCGCCGCCAAGCTGGCCGCCGACATGAACTTCGATTTCGACTTCGCCGTTGGTGAACAGTTTCACCCGGTCTGCAAATCGATTTGCGGATTTCATGATCTGGCCGCCGGGCCAGGGGGTTGCCATGTTGAACTTTTCCGGTTCGGCCATGGCGCCTGTGGTCATCGCGATTGACAGCATGGTTGCTGTCGTTGTCAGTTTTTTCATTGGTCCGTCCTCCCGTTTTCAAGTCAGTCGTATGGTTCTGGTGGCTTGAAACCCGCGCCCACTGTCGGCCTGTTTCTTGGTTTTTTCCTCGCTCGAACGGGCGGGACCGGGTTCGATTGCCCGGTTGGTGCAGAGCTGAAACAGATGCCCCCGCGCAATCGGCAAAGCCTATGGTAGTCCATATTGGTATGACCACATTGGGAAGTCAATCCTTAACTTACCAAATGCCTGCGAGGGCCGGGCACGGCGAATTCGCGTGCGTTTCCAGCGATTTTCAGGGAAACCGATTGGCCGGAACAGGCGCGCGATCCGCTGTCAGACCTTGGCGCCGAACATGTTGGTCCATGAGTCGGATTTTTTATCGACCTTCCATGTCATGTCGCTTTTCAGCAGCGACAGGGCTTCGCTGACCGAGGACCTGACCTTGATGCGATTGTACCAGTCCCGGACCGCGGGGTAATCTTGCAGGTCCTGGCCGTGCATCTTTCTGGTGCGCACCCAGGTAAAGGTCGCGATATCCGCGATCGAATATTCCCCGGCCAGGAATGCGACCTCGGCCAGCCGACGGTCCAGAACCTTGTACAACCGGCTGGCTTCGCGGGTGTAACGTTCGACCGCATAGTCGATCTGTTCCGGGGCATAGACGCGGAAATGATGCGCCTGCCCCAGCATCGGCCCGAACCCACCCATCTGGAACATCAGCCATTGCAGGGCTTCGTACCTGCGGACACTGTCGGTGGGCAGCAGTTTCCCGGTCTTTTCGGCAAGATAGAGCAGGATCGCCCCGGATTCGAAAATCGCGATGGGTTTGCCGTCGGGACCATCGGGATCGACAATCGCCGGGACCTTCCCGTTCGGGTTGATGTCCAGGAATTCCGGGGCGTGCTGTTCGCCTTCCAAAATGTTGATCGGCATGACCCGGTACGGGATACCGATTTCGGCCAGCATGACCGCCACCTTGTAGGCATTTGGCGTCGGCCAAAAATAGAAATCAATCATCGCGTCTCTTTCTGGATCGCCTGTGATCCGGGTTCACAGGGCTGCAGGCCCCGGACTTGTTACCTGGCCCCACGTCTTACCCGGCCAGGGATCTGACCTGCACCGGCAGGTCCGTATATCCGTGAACGAACAGGTTATAGGGCCGGCGCGGTTCTCCCACGACTTCGACATGCAGATCGTGTTTCAGCAGTTCTTCCCACAGGATGCGCAGCTGCATTTCCGCAACCCGGTTGCCGACGCATCTGTGAACGCCGCCGCCAAAGGAAACATGTTTGCGCGGGTCGTCCCGGTCGATGATGAACTGGTCCGGGTTTTCGATGATTTCTGAATCCCGGTTCCCCGAGACATACCACAGCACCAGCCGGTCGCCCTGTTTGATCTGCTTGCCGCGCAGCACGGTGTCCCGCGTCGCGGTGCGCCGAAAGGCCAGGGCCGGCGACTGGAAACGGATCGATTCACAGACCATGCTGTTGATCAGATCGGGATTCTGGCGCAGTTTGCGGGCTTCTTCGGGGAACTGGTTCAGGAACAGAACGCTGCCGCTCATGGTGCTGCGGGTGGTTTCATTGCCCCCGACAATCAGCGTGATCAGGTTTCCCAGCAGCTCTTTGTCATCAACATCCCGGTACGCTTCGCTATGGGTCAGGATGGACAGCAGGTCGTCGGTTTCGCCGGTGCGCCGCCGCTCGGCGCGCAGTTCCAGAAAGGTTTCCAGGCATTTGTTCAGCTCAACGGCGCGGTCTTCTTCGGTCTTGATCGTATCGCAGTCGCCCAGAAGATCGGCAAAAGCCACCTCAGACCAATGGGTCAGAAGATGCCGGTGCTCCATCGGAAAGCCGAAAATGGTTGCCAGGGTCAGCGTTGTCAGCGGGATCGAAACCTTTTCAACCCAGTTGAAGGTTTCGTTCAGGGGCAGGTCTTCAATCAGCTTTATGGTGCGCTCGCGGACCAGCTGGTCCATCTGCTGCAACCGGCGGGGGTGCACCACGGTCTGCACCGCCTTGCGTTTGACAGAGTGGCTGGGCGGATCAGAAGATATCAGGCTGCGCAAACGGTTCTCGGGTGCTTTCTGCCAGATCAGCACCCCGCCCCAGTCGACATCGGATGAAAACAGGCGCCAGTCCTTTTCCACTTCCATGATGTCTTCGAACTTGGTGATTGCCCAGTTCGGGCCAAACCGGCCGTTTTCGAAATAATGCACCGGGTCTTCTGCCCGCAGCCGTTCGAAATAGGGCATCCAGGTGCCGTCCTGGTACAGGGCACCGTCAACGACGTCGATGTCTTCGACGCGCATCTGCCGGGCGCGTTGGGTATGCTCTGCGAGCAGATCATTGGCCGCTATGTTCATCGCCTTCTTCCTCCGCTTGCCGGAATTACACGTAGAATTCCGGGATCTTGACGGTCAGCCCGTCCATGTCTTCGGTGACGACGATCTGGCAGGACAGCCGCGAGACGTCGCACAGGTCGTCCACGATATCCAACAGGTCACCTTCCTGTTGCGTGGTTTCGGGCAGTTGGCTGAACCAGCCGGGGTCGACATGGACGTGACAGGTCGCGCAGGCGCAATCGCCGCCGCAATCCGCCGGGATGCCGGGAATGCCGTTGTCCAGCGCATGCCGCATCAGGCTGACACCGGCCTTTGCCGGCACCGTGCGCAGGCTGCCGTCGGTCAGTTCGAAATGGATACTTGGTGTCTTGTGTGCCATCTTGGCGGCCCTTTCGTTCGCTTGCGTCTGCCATTCTATTAACATGTCAGAAAAATGTCAAAGATTCGTGCCCGGTTCGTCCCTATACCAGCGGCGATCTGGCCGCTGGTGCCCGGATCGGGGAAACCGCTACAGGCTGGCCTGGGTTATCAGCTTGGTGTTGAGATAGCCTTCGATCGCGTCTGATCCGCCTTCCGATCCGCTGCCCGAATCCTTGATGCCGCCGAAATGGATCTCGGGCAGGGCCAGGCCGTGATGGTTGATCGCCACCATGCCGCTTTCAAAGGCGGCACCGATATCGGCGGCGGTCTGCGCTGACCGGGTATAGGCATAGGCGGCCAGCCCGTATGGCAGGCGGTTTGCCTCGGCGACCGCCTCATCAAAGCTGGAAAACGGGGTGATCGGCACCACCGGCCCAAACGGTTCTTCGTTCATGATCCGCGCGTCTTTTGGCACATCGGTCAGGACCGTGGGCTGAAAAAAGAACCCTTCGTTGCCGATCCTGCTGCCGCCGGTTCTGACCGTGGCACCACGGGTCACCGCGTCCTGCACGAACCCTTCGATGGCTTCCAGCCGCCGCGGGTTGGCCAGCGGGCCCATGGTGACATCCGGGTCGGCGCCGTTTCCGACCTTGATGTTCTGTGCAATATCGCTGAACCGGTCAACAAACGCCTGGTACTGGCTTTCATGCACCATGAAACGGGTCGGCGACACACAGACCTGCCCCGCGTTCCGGAACTTGGCGGCGGCCAGCAGTTCGGCGGCCTTTTCGACATTGGCATCCTCGAACACGATGACCGGGGCATGCCCGCCCAGTTCCATCGTGGTGCGTTTCATATGGGTCCCCGCCAGGGCGGCAAGCTGTTTGCCGACCGCGGTTGAGCCGGTAAACGAAATCTTGGCGATGTCGGGATGGGAAATCAGGAATTCCGACACCTGCGAAGGCGTTCCAAACACCATGTTCAGCACCCCGTCCGGCAACCCGGCCTCGGCAAAGGCCTGCACCAGCGCCCGGCAACCGGCGGGGGTTTCCTCGGCCGGTTTGACAATGATCGAACAGCCCGCCGCCAGCGCCGACGATATTTTCCGCACCGCCTGGTTGATCGGGAAATTCCAGGGGGTGAACGCCGCCACCGGCCCGACCGGTTCCTTGACCACGATTTGCCGGATGTTTCCCGCACGGGCCGGGACGACCTGCCCGTATGTGCGCCGCGCCTCTTCGGCGAACCAGTCGATCAGATCGGCCCCCAGAAGCGTTTCCATCCGGGCCTCGGCCAGGGGTTTGCCCTGTTCCGCCGTGATCCAATGGGCGGTCTGGTCAGCGTTGTTGCGCAGGTTTTCCGCCGCCGCGCGCATCAGTTTGTACCGCGCATAGGCCGGGGTCCGCCGCCAGGTCTGGAACCCTTTCTTCGCCGCATCGACGGCGGCCTGCAGATCGACGATCTCGGCACAGGGGACGTCGCCGATCGGCTGGCCGGTCGCCGGGTTCAGGATCGGTTCAACGCGGCCTGCGGACCCGGCACACCACTGCCCGTCGATATACATCTGTATTTTCGGATACATGTCGTCACTCTCCATAAGAATTCGGGGTCTGCTGGCCCCGCGTATTGCTGCAGCCCGCTGGCCGGGTCTCATTGAACTGCCGTCATCGGCAGCTTTGCCGCCCGTGCCTTCAGTTCGTGTTTGAGGATCTTGGCATTCGGAGACAGCGGCAGCGCATCCAGAATGACGATAAGCTGGGGCCGCTTGTAAGGCGTCAGGCGCGGGGCGATGAATTCCGCCAGCGCCCGCGCCGTGACGGGCTGGCCCGGAGCCAGCTCGACAAAGGCGATGATCTCTTCATCGTTTTCGACATCGCGCCCGACAACGGCGGATGCAAAAACGCCGGGATGTGCGTTCAGTTCGGCCTCGATCTCCTGGGGGTAGACGTTGAACCCGGAGCGGATGATCAGCTCCTTGGCCCGGCCTTCCAGGTGCAGGGCCCCGTCTTCGGCCTGACGCGCGATGTCGCCGGTGGCGAAAAACCCGTCCGCGTCGATGACCGCGCGGGTCAGATCGGGCCGCCGGTAATAGCCGACCATGACATTCGGCCCGCGCACCAACAGTTCGCCCGGCGTGCCCGCGGCCACCGGTTCACCGGTACCCGGCGCGGCGATCCGCACTTCGACCCCTGGTATCGGCACCCCGATATGGGTCTCGTCGCTGCCCAGGGCAAAGCCGCTTCTGCTGATGGTGGGGGAGGTTTCGGTCAGCCCATAGCCGTTTTGCATGACCACGCCCAGCACGTCTTCGGATTGCCGACGCAGGGTCAGATCCAGCGGCGCGGTGCCGGTATAGAGATACCGCAACCGGTTGGGCACCAGCCTGCGGTCCTGCGTCTTGGCGAAATTGACCAGCCGGCTGTACACCGCCGGAACCGCCATCAGCACGGTCAGGGTCTGGTCCAGGATCAGCCGCGCCACCCCGGACACGGAAAACCGCGCCATCAGGTGCTGACGCCCCCCGGCAAACAGCATGCCCTGCATGGTCGTCAGCCCATAGGAATGCGAGATCGGCATCAGGCACAGGCTGACATCTTCGGGCAGCATTCTGCCGGTCCGCTTGCCCTGGCTGGCGACAAAGACCAGGTTGGCATGGCTCAGCATCACGCCCTTTGGCCGCCCGGTTGTCCCGGTGGTGTAAATCAGCACCGCCACCTGTTTTGCCGGATCGGGGCTGACGGGTTCAACGGAACAGGTTTCGTCCAGATCGCTGATCAGGACGCTGCCGATGCGGTGAAATTCATGATCCCGCGCGCCGGTACGGCGGCCATGGCCACCCGCATCCGCCGATGTCCCGTGCACATAGACCGTGCGCCGGGGTGCGCAGTCTTCTTTGATTGCGTCGATTTCGCGGGCGCTGAGGCGGGCATTGGTCATCACCGCCCAGGCGTCGATACGGCTGGCGGCATAAAGCAACACGATCGCGGCGATTGAATTTTCGCAGACGATCATCAGCCGGTCGCCGGGCCGGACCCCCAGGGCGGACAGGTCATCCGCCACCCTGGCTGAGGTGTCGATCAGATCCTGAAAACTCCAGTTGTCTCCGGCCTCGTCGACAAAAGCGACGCGGTCGGCCCCGTTTGCCGCGCCCTGGTCCAGGATGCGATGCAATCTGTTTGGCAGCTCGGTCATGATATCTGCTTCTTTTGCGCCGCGCGCGGCTAGGGCACCAGCACCACCCGCCCCAGCAGGCGGCCCTGTTTCAGATCCATGAGCGAATCAAACGCGGTCTCAAGCGGGCGTTCGACAACCGGCACCGTGCGCAGACCCCGGTCGCGCACCAGCCCGATCAGTTCGCGCAGCTCGGCAAGATTGCCGACCCAGCTGCCCTGGATATGCAGGGGCCGCATCGGGATATAGGGCAGCGGCACAACCAGTTCGCCGCCGTACAGCCCGCAGATCACGATATGGGCCCCGCGGGCAACCGATGCGATGGCCAGGCTGGTGGTGGCCTCGGCCCCGACAAGATCCAGAACCGCCATCGCGCCACCGCCGGTGGCGGCGATGATCTGTTCGGCGGCATCGTCGGCGCCGGAATCGATCGCGGCCAAGGCCCCGGCCCGGATTGCCTCGTCGCGTTTGGTCTGGTCGAGATCGACCATGATCGCGCCCTTGAACCCCATCGCCTGAACGATGGACAGGGCCATGAAACCCAGCCCGCCCGCGCCGATGATCACCAGCGGAACATCCTTCAGGACCTCTCCGAACTTGCGGATGGCGCTGTAGGTGGTGACACCGGAACAGGCAAGCAATGCCGCCTGGCTGGGGTCGATATCGCCGATATCGACACAGAATTTCGGGTCCGGCACGACAACATATTCGCTGTAACCGCCGGGTCTGAAAACACCGATAGAGGCCGATTTCAGGCAGATGTTTTCCTGGCCCCGCTGGCAAGTGTCGCATTCGCCACATCCCAGCCACGGGTGCACGACACAGGTTGTCCCCACCACGCTGGCACCGGCATCGGGACCGACCGCGACCACCTCGCCGGCGATCTCGTGGCCCAGCGTCAGGGGCAAATCGATGCCCCGGTCGGAAATATCCAACCGCTTGCCGCCGCCCAGGTTATAGCTGCCTTCCCACAGGTGCAGGTCGGTGTGGCAGATACCGGCGCGGGTGACCTTTACCAGGACCTGCGTTCCCTCCAGCGTGGGCGTTTCCGTATCCACCGCGACAAGTGGTTCGTTGTGTTTGGTAACACAGTAACAGCGCATTTTCTGGCTCACTCTGGATCCCCCCTGAACGCCCGCCCTTGACCGGGGCGGGGTGAACATTAGTTGTATGCCAATTTGGTAATACCAATAATGTCAACCCGGCACCCTGTCAATATGCCATGTCACCCAGGTCACGATCCGCCCGGGTGGCGGGTTTTCAGCCGGGAGTCACAGGTCCAGCGTTTTCCGGGTGAACCGCTGGAAATAGTCCAGCAAAAGATGGGACGCCCTGTCCGCATCCGCCGGGGCGTTCCTGGCGATGGCGTCGGCGATATCCGCATGCAGGTGGGCTTCGGTCGCAGCATCGCCGACAGATTTGTAATACTGGAACCAGAACCGTCGGCAATGCGCGTTGATCGACGCCATGGTGCGCCGGGCCAGATCGTTCTGGGCGGCATCCACCACCAGTTGGTTGAATTCCGCATCCAGCCGGATCAGGGTGATACTTTCAGCCGCATCCCCGGCCTCGCGCATGGCACCCGCCAACCTGGCCAGGCTCTCGCGCTGGGGCGCGGTGGCCCGCGTGGTGGCCAGGCTTATGGTCAGCGGCTCGATCACCCGGCGAACCTCAAGCACCCTGAGCTGTGACTGGATGTCTATGCTGGTCACCATCGCCCCGCGCCGTGGCGTGATGGTGATGAGCCCGTCATATTTCAGCCGCTGCAGCGCTTCTCGCACCGGGGTCTTGCCGATCCCCAACTGTTCGGACAGCTTTATTTCCGACAGGCTGGCCCCCGGCGGCAAGACGAGCGTGCATATTTGTTCTTCGATGGTTTCATAGGCCTGATCGGTAAGTGTCATGCGCGCCCCAGCTGGATGTGACCGCCGCCGGTCTACATGCAATTCTTGATATGTTATGAATCGAGTTGTTATATGTCAATCCGTGGGCGCCACAGCCGGATGGCGCAAAACGGGCGACCCGCAGATCGGAGCCAACATATCATGACTGAGGGTCGCATGATCTACAAAACCCGGTTGGAACAGGAATACAGGCCCTGGGCCAGCGATGCCTCGGACATGGATCTTGGCAAAACCATGGCCCGGTGGGCGCGGCGCAGCGCGGATTTCCTGGGCCGCGCCGACGTCCTGCGCAACATCGCCTATGGCCCCCTGCCCGATCAGCGGCTTGATCTGATGCCCCCCGCCCGGCCCGGCGCGCCGGTGCAAATTTTCATCCACGGCGGCTATTGGCAGTCGCTGGACAAGGACGATTACGCCTTTGCCCTCGAACCCCTGGTATCAGCCGGGGCCATGGTGGTTTCGGTCAATTACACGCTCTGCCCTGCTGTCACGCTGGATGCGCTGGTCGACCAGGTGCGCCACGCCTGCGCCTGGGTCTGGCACAACGCCCGCGATCATGGCGGCGACCCGGCACGGCTGCATGTGACCGGTCATTCCGCGGGCGGACACCTGGCGGCAATGATGGCGGCAACGGACTGGGCGGCGTTTCAGCCCGGCCTGCCACCGGACATGATCAAATCCGCTGTCCCCGTCAGCGGCCTGTTTGACCTGGAGCCTTTGCGGTTCTGTTCGGTGAACGCGGCGGTGCAGATGGACCGCGCCACCGCCGCCCGCAACAGCCCGCGGTTTATGACCCCGGCGGCGCGAATGCCGATCAGCATCGTGGCCGGGGCGGATGAAACCGGCGAAGCCCGGCGGCAATCGCGCGATCTGGCCACCGCCTGGCAGGCCGAAGCAGGGCGCGTCGCATATATCGAAACGCCCGGCCACCACCATTTTTCGGTCGTCGAAGCCATGACAGAGCCGGGCAATCCGCTGACCGCAACCCTGCTGCGCCACCTGGGACTGCCCGGCTGATTTTCACCTGCGCCTTGAAAACGCGCGCATGTTGCTTCTGTTTTGGCATCCCGGGTCTTCTTCTCATTGCAGATCTGCTGGCAACAAACCGACGCTCAGCCAACCCCGGAGAAGTCAAAGCCTGGGGTGCTGGGCCGTAAACTGGATGGCAAACGGCTGTAATTCACAAAGCCCCTCCGCTAACGTCATTGGCAATGCGTATCCTGTGTGTCTCAACCGTGCGAAACGAAGCCCCTTTCCTGCTGGAATGGATCGCGCATGTCTGACGTCAGCACCAATGGGACAGTTTAGGGTGATTTGATAAGAGAGGGTTTCTGGCACATCGTAACCACCAAGGAGTGGAGATGAGACAGAAACCCGGAACCAAGCAAAGCCACGGCGAAAAGGTCGTCAAAGACATCCGCCGTGCGACGCGCAAACAGTATTCAGCCGAGGAAAAGATCAGGATCGTGCTGGACGGCTTGAAGGGCGAGGACAGTATCGCCGAGCTGTGCCGCCGCGAAGGCATCGCTCAGAGCCTCTACTACAGCTGGTCCAAGGAGTTCCTCGAGGCCGGGAAGAAGCGCCTGGCGGGCGATACCGCGCGAGCGGCGACTTCGACCGAGGTCAAGGATCTGCGCCGAGAATCCCGAGACTTGAAGGAAGTTGTTGCCGAACAGGCTTTGGAACTCCGTTTGCTCAAAAAAAGCATGCTCGGGGATGGGGGCGACCAAGAATGAGGTATCCCGCATCCGAGAAGCTGGAGATCATCCGGCTGGTCGAGCGGTCGCACCTGCCGACCAAGCGCACGCTGGACAAACTGGGCATCCCCAGGACCACGTTCTACCGCTGGTATGACCGCTATCAGACTAGCGGCCCTGAGGCTCTGGAGGATCGCAGCCCCAAGCCGTCACGGGTCTGGAACCGCATCCCTGAGCCGGTTCGTGAGACGATCAAAGACCTGGCCCTGAAGGAATGCGATCTGTCGCCACGCGAGCTGGCCGTGCAGTTCACCGACACGGAAAAGTATTTTGTGTCAGAGGCTTCAGTCTATCGCATCCTCAAGTCCTACGACCTGATCACCAGCCCGGCATATGTGGTTCTGTCGGCTGCTGATGAGTTCCGGGACAAGACAACGCGGCCAAATCAGCTGTGGCAGACCGACTTCACCTATCTCAAGGTCATCGGCTGGGGCTGGTTCTATCTCTCGACGATCCTGGATGACTACAGCCGCTACATCATCGCCTGGAAGCTCTGCACGACGATGAAGACGGGCGACGTGACCGACACGCTGGATCTGGCGCTGCAGGCCTCGGGCTGCGACCAGGCGACAGTTCTGCACAAACCGCGGCTGCTATCGGACAATGGCGCCAGTTACATCTCCGGTGAACTGGCTGACTGGCTGGAAGATCAGCACATGGACCATGTGCGCGGCGCTCCATATCACCCGCAGACTCAGGGTAAGATCGAGCGATGGCATCAGACCCTCAAGAACCGCATCCTGCTGGAAAACTACTATCTGCCGGGCGACCTTCGACAGCAGATCGACGCCTTTGTCAATCATTACAACCACCGGCGCTACCACGAGAGCTGAGGTGCCCCTAGTTTCCTAGACACCTGCCTGGTTCAGTTTCTGCTGTCTGGTTTCGAAGTCAACGGGCGACAGCATGCCGTTGTTCGTGTGCTTGCGCTTTGGGTTGTAGAACATCTCGATGTATTCGAACACGTCCCGTCTGGCGTCATCCCGTGTGGGGTAGGTTCGCCGCCTGATCCGTTCCCGTTTCAATAACTGGAAGAAGCTCTCGGCGACGGCATTGTCATGGCAGTTGCCACGACGGCTCATGCTGGCTTCCAGATTGTGCTGGCGGAGAAACGTCTGCCACTCCCGGCTGGTGAATTGGGAGCCTTGGTCGGAATGCACCATGACTTTGCCGTCGGGCTTTCGCCGCCAGACAGCCATCAGCAGAGCCTGCAAGGCCAGGTCCGTGGTCATGCGCGATTGAGCGGACCAACCGACCACGCGGCGCGAGTACAGGTCGATGATGACACACAGATACAGCCAGCCCTCGTGGGTCTTGATGTAGGTGATGTCGGTCACCCAGATCTGGTCGGGCCGAGAGGCATGGAACTGCTGCTCCAGCCTGTTCTCGGCCACGATGGCGGGCTTGCCACCATAATGGCCGGGACGGCGTCTGTAGCCAACCTGTGCGGCGATCCCGGCCAGTGATGCCAGACGCGCCACCCGGTTCTCGGATACTTGCTCGCCCTGGTCGCGCAGATCATCTGCAAGCTTGCGGTAACCATAAACCTTGCCGCTGTCGGCCCAGGCCTGCCGGATAAGGTCCGTCTGGCGCACATCTTCCAGCGCACGCCTGCTTAACGGTTCCTTAAGCCATGCATAGAAGCCGCTGAAATGAACCCGCAACACCCGGCACATGGCCCGGACGCTAAACTCTTCGCGATGCGCCCGGATGAACGCGTACTTCATTGGGACTCGCGCGCGAAGTACGCCGTTGCCTTTTTTAAGATGTCGCGCTCCTCGCTCACCCGAGCCAGTTCACGCTTCAACCGCCGGTTCTCGGCCTCGTAATCGATGCCGTTCGCTTTGGACGCTGGTTCCCCGAACAGCTTCATCCATTTGTAAAGAGAATGCGTGCTGACGCCCAAACGCTGGGATACCTCCCGGACCGGATACCCGCGCACCGTGATCTGATGCACCGCATCCCGCTTGAACTCGTCGCTGTAGTTGCTTGTCCCCATGTCGGCCTCCTTGCCTCAAAATTAGAGGGCAAAGCGTCTACAAATCTAGGGGCACCTCAAGCCTGCAGAACCTCACCCCCGCCGACGTCTACTTCGGGCGTGGCCAAACCATTCTGAAACAACGAGAAAGGATCAAGCAGAGGACCATCGAAACGCGACGCTTGCTTCACCGCAAATCAGCCGCATAATCAAACCAACTAGATGAGCGGAGCCCTCTCTTAGTTCAGGCGGCCATCTGTCCCAAAATCCCTGACGACGGACAATCACCGAGGTCGTTTTCGCCGAAGCGTCAGCAGGTATGAGTTCTGCTGAAGAACTCAGGTTGGCGCTAGACGAACTTGGCATCTCAGATCTGCGCGCAAACGATGAAGGTTTGTTTTCCGCAGGCCAAGTTTTTAAGGAGTATCGACGTAGCAAGGGTACAGGGAAGAAGGATGGTGTCTTGCCAGATTTTATGATCGGTGCTGTAGCTAAGGCAAAGGGCGTCGCGTTGATCACATTGAATGACCGTGATTTTGTGAATAAATTTAGCGGCTTGGCTGTTATTAACCCTGTTAAGACATGACACTACAAATGGGATCGTTGGGAAATATGAATGTTTGAGACAAGTACCTACGATGATCCAGGTGTCATGCCCAGCGAAGCGCGCAATCACTGGTCATTCATGGAGACAAACTCAGCATCTGCGGTCATGAAAGCTGTCTGTCCGGAAGAGTGGAAGGACATCATAAGTATCCTGTCAACGTATCGTCTGGACCCGCAATATTGGTTGCGTGCGGGCGGCAACAGGGGCGATATTGCAGAACAGATCGACACCGCATTTCATGAAAGAGGCTGGCAGGAAACTCGATTAGACCTATCAACAAAGGGGATCTTGTTTTCTAAAGATTCTGAAAAAATTGGCGAATTGCCCGAGGTATATCAAGAGGGCTATTTAGTCGATAACTTCAAGAATAGGGTTGTTCTGGACGTTGAGTGGAACGCCAAAGACGGCAATTTAGATCGCGATTTGGCAGCATACCGCTCTTGGTACGAAGCGGGAGTGATATCAGCTGGTGTGATAATCACTAAAGACCGGCTACCACTTCTAAAACTGGCTCGCCAGCTATGGGCTGACTACCAAGAAACGCTGCCAGAAGAACAGCGCAACAAGAAGCTCCCAATCGACCTTACAACCTCAACCGTCACTGCCTTCGACAAAGCTCAGATGAGAGTAAGGCGCGGTGTGATGGGTTCTTGTCCCGTCTTGATTGTGGCTGCAAACCAAGACACTTGGGACGGAACCCCTTACCCCGTTGCTTAGCCAGCTACTCTGCGGCAGGTCGTCCCCGTTTGCGCAACGGAGTTTCTACTAGCTCCAATAAAGACCTTACTCTTTGAATCGGATAACCTGTTTCTACGGCAAGATCTCGGATGCTTGCGCCAGCCTCATAGCGACTTCCAATTTCGCGACCAATCTCGGTTGCCACAAGCTCAGGAATTGTCTCTTTAGCGTGTAATGGAGGGAATATCCCGCCGCCAGAGTATCCCTTGTGAACTTGCCCACGAGGTTTCACATCATCTGATGCCTCGTCGCCCCATAGGGTCCACCCTTTCTGCGGATGGCGAGCAAACATCTCCAAGTATGGACCAGGCGAGCAAGCCGTTATCAGATCGTACTGTTCATCTGGCTTGCGCGAGTGCTCGCGCTTGCGTGTCTCAATCATATTCACTTGTGACCGCGCTGGCGCAAGCGTCCGCATAGAACCCTTGACCCCGAATAAGAGCATCTCTGTGACGTTCCGAAAGTAGAATCCTACCCCGCGACCATCTGGCCCTCCATCTTTGCGTCGCTTTGCCCATATGATGTTTGAAACATAACGAAAACCCCAAGCCTCCATAACAGCCAGTCCATCTGGCAAAAGAGCGTTTGGAACCCACAAATATAAATGCGCGTTTTTCGCGCAAGCATCTGAAACCGGCAGAGCTTTAATCGCCTCCAAATCCATCGTTGAATAGCGATCAAGGCGACGGTGTTCCGGGGCCACTTTGCCAGTACGATTAGTGAAACGCCAAGGAGGGTCTGCCAGCACAGTTGAGAACCCGCCAACAACTTTTGGCAAAGCTGGGGGTTGTGCTTCTGGCCGCAAAGGATCTGCATTTTTCTTAGACATGACTGCTCCCGGATCTTTTTTCAGATCTTTACAT
Source organism: Pacificoceanicola algae (assembly GCF_049341065.1). Classification (NCBI taxonomy): domain Bacteria; kingdom Pseudomonadati; phylum Pseudomonadota; class Alphaproteobacteria; order Rhodobacterales; family Roseobacteraceae; genus Pacificoceanicola; species Pacificoceanicola algae. The sequence goes on from NZ_JBMPIX010000036.1 coordinate 14,692, forward strand.
AGGCGCGTTCGGAATGGCTAGCCCTAAAAGCAAATTATGCTTGTCAAAGTTGCTACTTCCGAGCAGATAATATCTTTGTTTAAGGCGATGGCCCTACCCTATACGAGCGCGCAGCAAGGTCGATTGCATATTAGATAACACTTAACAGTTATCTTCTGCGGCCATCAATTTCAGCAGCATCCGGGATGTTGATCCCTCCTGCTCGCAAGCACTCATACAGCAGTTCTTTTTGAGTTACGCCACGCTTCTGAGCCTCATAGGCAAAAGCTTCTTTGATCGGCTTGGGAACATTCGTGAAAGAAAACTGGACACGTGGAGCGTCTTTCAAGGCCGTAGACTTGGATTTACTTACACTTGGCAGCGGAGCCGAGAGTTCCTTCAATTTCCGCGCGCTATCGTCGCCATCGAGGTCGTCATCAAGATTTACGCTGACTTTGGCCATGACCCACTCCTGTAGAAACTGATTAAGCCCCTGCCCTGCAAGTCAGCCAGGACTGATTTTGCAGACCGTCTGGCCGATCCCTGTGGAGACTGGCCCGTCGAGGTCATTTCCTTGAACCCGGTACGATGCGCGCACATGGCGTTTAGGCGCGGTACTTTCTGGGCATCCAGCGCATCAGTAATCGCCTGTGTGATGTTGGTGTGCGTATCCACATCCATCATCACGACAAGCGCTGGAATCTCTTTTTCCATGGTCTCCGCAACGCTTTGCACATGAGAGAATGTGCGTTTCGCACCCTTGGCGTCCGCTTCATTGGCCTTTGACGGGATCAGGATCAGGTTTGCAGCGGCGATAGCATGCATCGACATCGCGGACTTGAAGCCAGCAGTGTCCACGAAAATTGCATCATAAGCCGGGTCGGCCTTCTTCAAAGCCTTGACCGTTGGGATGAGTTTTTCATCATCCTCTTCGTAGAGCCAGTCGAGACTTGTCTGACCTTTCTTGGCCCAGGCTTCCAAATGCCGTTGCGGGTCAGTGTCGATCACCGCGATCTTTGCACCATCCTCATCCATCAAACTGGCGATGGCCGTCAGGAGAGTTGTTTTCCCGGCACCACCTTTTTCCTGCACTACGCTGATAACCTGCGTCATGTTATGACCTCAATTTTTTGCACACCTTATCTCTTAACAGATAACAGTCAACACATAACCATTAAGTGATAACAGATATGCCATATCTGTTATGTGTTAAGGGGCCTTTCCCTTGCGTTCATACCACTTGCGGCAGAAGCCGACGAACGCCCCGTCTGGATGGCGCGGCGGTTCGCTCATCCACATTCGCCATTCCTGTTCAAGGAAATAGACATCCCATGTTGGGGCAGCGTCACGGGCCTGTTCATATGCTGCCGAAGACAGGCGGACCGTTATGTCCGAAGCGACGGCGGGACTGTCGCCGTAGATATCGAGAAATTCGGGTTTTGGTGAAACCTCCAGCACATCATGCAGCAGCCTGAAACTGTAGTCCGGCATATGGGACTGATCTGCATCAGCTTTGCAAATTGCCTTCACCAGCCGCTTGAACTCCTTTGATGTGGACGTGGAGCCGGTCTTGTGTTGCAGTTTGTCGAGACCAATCCGCCAGACTTCCTGCTTTCCGCAGTGTTTCCGGGCCAACTCGTATAGACGGCGTTCCAGAGGCTTTCGAAGCTGAAAATACGCCTTGTGCAATGTCAGAACATTCTTGTTTTCAATGGCTTTTACCAGCCAATCACCCATTTCGAGCTCTACACTGAGAAGGCGGCCTGTGGAGTCTTCCTTGACGATTTTGGCGTCCGTAATGAATGAGATCGACCGCCATTCCCCAACACCATGATCATGGATATTCGTTTCGATCTGGGTGAATTGGAGACGGGTGAGGGCGCGGCGCAAGGTTGCGTATGCCTGTCCAGTCGTGTGCCGGTTGGTTGCCTTTAGCAAATCATGGGCCGAGATACGGACACGGCGTCCGATTTCCTGCCCTTCATTCTTTGCTGCCATAAGCTGACTCAGAACATAAATCAGAATATCCCTGTCGAAGACGTTGGCCCGGCCTTCTTCCGCCGCTGGCGTGATTTTTACTCTGACATTGCCCTGTTCATATTCGAAAGCAGCCAGGTCTTTCTTGACCGACAGCGAGAACAGTGGATGCTCCATTGAAGCCCTGTCGCTTTTAGGAGTGGCGTCCAGAATATCGCACACGAACAGATCAGGCTCAGTGTGCCTCTGTGGGAGCAATGCTGTTCTTCTACGAGGCCGTGCCATTATTCGATAGTCTACCCACCATTCTTCGACAGTCTGCCCACCAGACGCGAATATTCTTCGATACTCTACACACCTTTCTTCGATAGTCTACCCACCATTCTTCGATACTCTACACACCGATAGTTCAAAATAGGCGTAATTTCAAAAGCAAAATCAGTGGGTTAGGAATCGACCGATTCTCGTAACACCTTTAATAACACATATATAACACTCAGCTTGTTGAGCCGACACAGCTCCAATGCTGGGAATCTGTCCTACGGTTGGTAGAACACGCACGCGTTGACGCCCTCAGTTGTAGCAGTCCACGTCGCCCCAAGGACAGCGCATGTGGATGGGTAGCTGGCTAAGAAACGAGGAAGCAGAACCGTCAGAACCAAAGCCAGAACAACAGCGCCCAGACCGAACCAGGGTAGACGCTGTTTCAACCGTTCCGCTTTCTGTTCACGCTCCCAGACTGCACGCAGGGCATCCGACTTATCTTCTTCAGTTTTCTTGAGTGCATCCTGCGCCCTGTTTGAAGCCTCAAACAGATCGACACACATCTGGCCCATGCGCACCAGGTTGTCGTCGATCTTTCCATCAATCGTCGCGCCGACCAGCTCGCCATATTTTTTCGGGTTGGTCTGATCCCGTGCCGCGAAGGCTGCGATCCGCGCTTCGGTCGAGACTTCAATCTGCTTGTTTGCAACTGTCGTCAAACCGTCGATCCGGTTGGACATGCTGGCGACCGCCGTGGCCATGAGATCGAGGGTTTCGCGCAGCTCGCTATCGGTGAGGGCAGGGAACTCAGGTTGATTAGGGTCAGGCGTGTCGGTCATGGCGGGTCATCCTTTGGATCACTGGTCCTGCGGGACAAACAGCCCCTTGAACTCGGGGTCGGCGTAGTAGCGCAGCTTTTGGGCCAGGGCGGAGGGTTGGCCCTGGACGCGCAGAAGCTGCAATTCAGGCGGCATCTGCATGATTTCATCCGGGGTCAGCAGATCGCGGCCCGTGAGGTTGTTGCTGAAGCTGGGATTGTCGCCCGGCTTGTAGCTGTCGGTCTGGAACCCGGTGGTTTCCTGGCCGATCATCTGGCTCAGCCATTTCGCCGTCTCATAATCATTCACCCCGAAAACCTGTTGCACCCCGGCATTGGCAATGAAGGTGCCCGAGCGTTCGCCGTAGAGGTCCCTGAGCTGGCTCATGTCTTGTAGGATCGGCCAAAGCTGAAGCCCATATCCCGCCATCAGCCCCATGGCGCGCTCTACGGCCTCCAGACGGCCCAGGGCAGCAAACTCGTCTAAGAGGAACAGCGTGGGCTCCTTGAGGCGCTGAGAAGCGCCCTGAGCGCTCACAGAGGCTTCAGCGTCCCGTGCGATGTCCTGGAGGGCCTGAGAGACCAGAAGGCGCAGCCAGCGGCTGTAGGCATCCATGCGGTTGGGGGGCAGCACCAGAAACACGGACGTGATCCGGTGGCGCAGATCGGAGAAGTGGAAATCCGACCGCGACAGCACCTTGGCAATGCGCGGGCTGTCCAGAAAGTGCGTGTGGCGCTGTGCATTCGACAGGACCGAGGCGGATTCGCGATCCGCCTTGCCCAGAAACCGATTGGCGGCGCGGGCAATCAGCCCGCCCGCCGCTTCGCTGTCCTGCATCAGCTCCAGCAGCGCGCGCAGCTTTTCCGGGGGCAGGGTGAGATATTCCCGGACGGTGGCAAGGGTTCGGCGGTCGCGGTCCTCATGACAGACGCAGAACATGATCAGCCCGCCGAGGATGGCCTTGGCTTCTTCGTTCCAATGCGCTTCCGTCACCTGTCCCGGTGGGTCCATGACAAGCGCTTCGGTCAGGGAGGCGGCATCCTCGCCCAGATCGAGGCTGTCCGGTGTCAGCCGGTCGAGCGGGTTGTAGGCGGCAGAGGGCATTCCGCTGACCTCAAACGGATCGAGGACGTGAACCGTCCCAAACCGCCGCCGCGCTTCCCCGGCGATCCGGGCATTCTCCCCCTTGGGGTCGATGACCAGGACCGAGCGCTCTGCTGCCAGCAGGTTCGGGATCACGGTGCCGACGCCTTTCCCGGCCCGTGTCGGGGCGAGGGTGATCAGGTGGGCGGGACCGTCATAGCGCAGCAACCGTCCGGTGTGCGGATTGCGCCCGATCAGAAGACCATCATCCCCCTGGAGTTTCTTCAGCTCCTTGCGGTTGGCAAAGCGGGCCGAACCGTGGCTGTCACCGGTCAGCCCGAAGAAGGCATCGGCCCCGGAGGTCTTGCGCCAATACTGGAATCCGAAGACGCCACCGATGAACACAGGCGGCGCAATGATGGCCCATTCCCAGGCAGAGGTGCCAAGCGGAGGGCCGAAGGCTGTCATGGCCACGACGCCCCCGATGATGAACCCAATCATCGCCCCGAACAGGACGGCCCCGATCATCCAGCCCAACAGGATGGGGGTGAAGATCAGCCGACCGAAGAACCGGAACAGTCCGTCAAAGAGGCGGATCACGCCCCGCATCAGGACGGCGTGTCCGGGTCAGAGCTGGACGGGGCAGGGGAGGCAGTACCAGAGGGGGCCACCCAGTCCGCGAAGGCCTTGCGATCCTGTTCACGGGCGAGGTTACGGATCAGCCGGTCGAGCATGGCGGCAGCCCCGGAATCCCGTTCCGCCAGATCGAGGAGAGCGCCACCCAGGATCACCTTGCGCCGTGTGTCGAGTTTACGCTGTTTGGTGGCTTCCCGATTGCGGATGCTCTGGAGCCGTGCCTTGGCCTGGGCATAGCGCTTTTCCGCCTTCTCCAGTTCTGTTTCTGCCATATCGCGTGAGTCCATCTTCAGATTTGCGGGTGGAGAAGTTTGACTTTCAACCTCAGATGGTAGAGCCTACCCGTAGGCCTGTAAAGGACAAGGGCGCACTTATGCAAACTCTCCACCTTCGGTTCCGAGCTTTGCGTGCGATCTCTCCGGGGCTGCGCCCCAGCCGATGGCAGACCCCTTCGATGCAAGGCGCATCGAAATGGGAGACGGCATCGCCTCTCCCAAACCCTCTCAGACCAACCTGCGCGGTTGGATTGCGTCCCGCATCACGACACCCTGTCGGCATCCCGTGCCCCGTGGCCGGGGCTGGATTGCAGGGGGTGCCGCACTTGCGGGCTGCGCGGATCGTCGAACCTGACGGTGCCGATCCTTGCTGGGTTTGCCGGTGGCAAACCGCCCCTGATCCGGTGTCCCATCCCGCTCCCCAGAAAGCTGGGGATGGGATGCCTGATCAGGAGCAAGCCCGCGCCTCAGTGGTGCGTTGCACTTCTTCGAGCGGGCTGTCTTTTCCCCTCCGGCCCGCCGACCACAAGGCTGGGGCCTGCGGGGAAAAGACCGTTTCGCAACTCTCCGACGGCTCCGGAACACGATGTTCCGAAGCCCCCGGCTTTCGCCCAACAGGGAGGTTGAAGTCTGGCCTGTCCACGAGGGTGACAGGGCAGACTTCCCCCTCATCATGCGCTGACGCCCCGGCTCTTGTCACGGGCCAAGAGCCGGTCGGCATGGGCATGCCTGGCGTCTCGCATCGGCGGCGCGCGCGCGCGTGTTTGCGTCTCCATCGCGGGGGGAGTTGATGGCCAGCTACCACCTCTCTGTGAAGACGATCAAACGCAGCGCCGGTCGCTCTGTCGTGGCCGCAGCCGCCTACCGAGTCGGCGAGCGCATCGAATGCCAGCGCGAGGGCCGGGTCCATGACTACACCCGCAAGCAGGGCATCGAGGAGACGTTCATTGTCGCGCCTGAAAATGCCCCGGCCTGGGCGCAGGACCGGTCGAAACTCTGGAACGAAGCCGAGGCCAGCGAGACCCGCCGCAACTCCGTCACCGCCCGCGAATGGGAGCTGGCCCTGCCATCCGAAATCAGCGCCGAGGACAGGTCGCAGATCACCCGCGAGTTTGCCGAAGAGCTGGTCAGTCGCTACTGCGTGGCCGTCGATGTGGCGATCCACGCGCCGCACCGTGAGGGCGATCAGCGCAACCATCACGCCCATGTTCTGACCAGCACCCGCAAGCTGGAAGCGGAAGGCTTCACCGTCAAGACGCGGGTGCTGGATTCCGCGAAGACCGGCGGTGTCGAGATCGAGCAGATGCGCGGCGTCTGGGCCGAGTTGCAGAACCGCGCACTGGAGCGTGTCGGCGAGGTCGAGCGCGTCGATCACCGGTCGCTTGAGACGCAGCGCGAGGCGGCGCAGGAGCGCGGCGACACCCTGTCCGCCGAGGAGCTGGACCGCGACCCGGAGCTGAAGCTGGGACCGGCGGCGAACTCGATGGAACGGCGGGCGAAGGCAATGGCCGAGCGTGAGGGCCGGGAATATGTGCCGGTCACGGAGCGCGGGGCCGTGGTTCATGCCGCCCGTCAGGCCCGCGCAGCGTTTCGAGAGATGCGCGAACGGGTTGAGCTGGCGCGGGAGACCTATGGGACGGCCCGCGAGGAAGGGCAGGGGCGTGTCTCAGCCGGGTTGGCCGCGCTCAGGGCGGCGACATCGAAAGAACGCGGACCACGTTCGTCTGACGACATCCGGGAGCGGTTGGCGCAGATCACCGGGCGGGACGGTCCAGACCGGGACGTGCCGGAACGCGGTGTGCAGGGTGACGAAGAACCGAAGCGTTCTGCGCAGGAGCGGTTGCGCGAGGCGCTGGACAAGGATCAGGGCGTCGAGCGGGACGCGGGCGCGGAAGACGGCGAAAAACCGTCGATCCGTCAGCGGCTGGATGATGTGCTGAACAAGCCGCGTGAGAAGCTGGAGATCGAAGACGAGCCGCAGAAGGATCGCGAGGTCGAGAGCGAGAAAGAGATCGACAGGGACGCGGATCGCGACCGGGGCCTCAGTCACTGACCCAGATTGAAAACAAGCATTGGAGATTGAGAATGAACGAAGTGATGAATGTCGGCGAGACGATCCTGCTGGACGGAGAACCGCTGTCCTTGGTGACACGCGCGGGAGTCGAGGCGTGGATCGAGACCGGGATCGGGCACAGCTATCGCTACGACCAAGTGCGCGATCCGCTCGATGGCCAGATGAAATACCGTTGTATCTATGAGAAGGACGGGGCGGATGTGCCGTTCGTGCTGGTCAACAATCCGGACAGTGGGGACGGGCGCGTGGTTCTGTTCGACAGGAAGCCGGACGCGCAGCCCTTGGGTCTGTGACCGGGCTTCCGCCGATCTTCGACGGAATCGAGGCGGTGTGTTTCGACGCCTTCGGTACGCTGGTCGAAATCACCGAAAAACGTAAAGCGTTCATGCCGCTGTTCCGGGCTTTGCCTGCCGATAAGCGGCGGGAACTGAAGCACAGGCTCATGCGGGAGGACAGGCCATTTACGGATTGGCCCAGGGCGCTTGGGATCGAGATGGACTCATATGCTTTGGCGTATGCTCTGCTTGAGGTGCTGGAGCTGTCCATCATTGAGGGCCAGTCCATTGCCCTGCGTCCCGGCATGGCGGAAATCTGGACCAGACTGCGCAGCAAGGGATTGCGTCTGGCGCTCTGTTCCAATCTCGCAAGCGACTACGTTGCCGCCATGAGACGACAGCTACCCGACACGCCGGACGTGGAGGTGCTGTCTTGCAAAGTCGGGGCGATCAAGCCGGAGCCTGCGATTTATGCGCAGGTGTTGAACGGATTGCAGCTCGATCCGGGCAAGGTGCTGTTTGTCGGGGATACGCCGCGCGCAGACATCGAAGGGCCGCAAGCGGCGGGAATGAAGGCACTGCATGTGGACGCGCTGGTCGCGGCGATGCAGTCAGGCTGACGTTCATCTTGCCAAAAATATCCTCAGGGGAATGCCCGCAAGGGCAGGGGGCGGACAGCCCCGACTTTAGGAAATGCTGCACCCGATCTAATGGCTGGAAGGAGCCCTTTCAGTCGCTCGAATTTCCGCCGCCCAGACGTTGGGACTGGGCGGCGGGTGGAATCAACGCTTGTGCGCCGAAACCAGCATCATCATCGGTCGCTCAAGCTCTTCGGCCAGTTCCGGTATCTCCGCGATCTGTTCTTGCGTGGGCGCAAACTCTTCCAATCGGCGCAACTCAAACCCTGCGCCGATCAGCGTGTTGAGCGTGGAGGCCAAGGTTCGATGCTGCTTCAGCACGCCTTTAGCGAACCAATCGGTGCGGCGTTTGTGACCTTCGCCGCTATCTGACGCGGTTTCTTCATCGCTATGTGGCACCGATGACGAGGGTGGATCGTGCGGCCTCTACCACGTCGTCCGTGACCAAGGACAATTCGTTGATCTTCAGGATGCGTTCGATTTGAACGAACAACCGCTGCAGGAGGCGGAAGTTGCCACCGGTGATCCGGGCGATAGATGCAATGGCCTGATGGTCTGTGAAGTCGGCATCGTCCAATTGCAGTCCCAGCTTGCGCCAGTGACGGGTGAGTACAAAGGTCAACTCGTCACCTTTTAACGTGCGATAATGATGCGCAAAACCGATGCGACTATAGAATTGTGGATAGCGTTCAAGCCGTCGCTCGAGACCGGGCATGCCGATGAGGATGACGCTGATGCCCATTCGGTCGAAGATATCGCGCACATGTTCGAGGCCTTGGGCCGATAGGCGCTCTGCTTCGTCAATGATCAGAAGGTTGATCAGGCTCAAACGTCTGTTGTCGGGGAAAACCTTCTCTGGATGTTGTGCAAGCTCGATACACCCTTCGATTCGAGTCATCAGGGTTCCCAGATCATCGCGGGTTTGACGGGCAGGTTCACTGACTGTTGGCGTGTAGAAGGCTGTGCGCGATCTCGCGAGGGCCTTGTAGGCGATCATGTCTGACGGATCGCGCGGCCCCCAGGTATCCAGTAACAGCCCGGCCTTGTCCCATCGGGCGCAGCGCTGTGCCGAGATGGTTTTTCCGACACCAGCGGGGCCAAAGCATATACCGATATAGCGATGCTTTTTCACGGCGCTGACGAACTCCATGAACCGGCGATGTTCTTTTGTGGAGATGAACGTGCCATTGCGGTGCCCTGCCATCATCAGTCGTCCGTCTCGTAAGTTCGGAGCTTTGTTTTGCGTGCTGGGGCAGGTTTTGCTGAAGGCAGCGGGCGTTTCTTTCCATCGGGTAGAAACTCGGCCACCGTCCGGACCCGTTCATTTATCTGGCCGCGCAGGGCACGCCGGTGGGCGGATCGAGCTGTCTGAATGTCCTTTAATGTAACTGTCTCATGCGCGTATTCGGGACTGATCGCCCGGCACAGAAAGCGGTTCTTGTGGAAAATGCGTATCTCAGCCAGATCGCGCGGGTCGTAGCGGATGGTCACGGCCTCGCCGACATAGGGAGCCAAAATCGGGCTCATGAAACGCAGCCCCTGAAAGTGAACACCATCGCGACGGACGGTGCGGGGCTTGGCGACCATGACGAGCAGCAGATCGAGGTCTTCAAGACTGTCAGGCATCTGTGGCAACCAGCCTTTGCCACACCAGCAGGATATGGGTGTCGTGCCAATCTCACTGTGGATGCGAGCGTTGTAGGTGTTGACGATCCACTCACAAATCGCGGCGTCCAGTTCTGTCAGAGAGAGCTTTGGGCGGATCGCAGGTTTGCCGTGTGCAAGACAACCGGGCAAGTCAGATAGCAGTTCAGTGTTCACCGTCCCAAAGAACCGTTCGATCTTTCCGCGGCCCTGGGGGCGAGCGACAGCCGAATAGATAATCTGAAAGCGCAGGGCTGCTGCTGCCTGATCGAGGTGTTCAGATGTGAAGTCGCTGCCGTGATCGACATAAAGCACATCCGGGATGCCACAGACCGGCCAATCCGGGTTCTGCTTGCGCCAGATCGCCTGCCGGAGCGCGAGGGATGTTTGCAGGGCAGATGGTGCACCCAGAAAGACCAGATATCCGGCAATGGCGCGGGAATGGTCGTCCATGATCATGGTCAGCCACGGGCGCACCGCCGTTCCGTTCGCATCAAGGATCAGGATATCAAGCATCGTGTGGTCGGCTTGCCAGATCACATTGGGGGCTGTGGCTCGGTGCCGGTAGATCAGCTCATAGCGATCACGGTAGGCAGCGGCCCCGTCCTGCGCCAGCGTGACCATGGCCGGATCAAGAGCCCGGATAATGTCGTAGACGGTTCTGTAAGTCGGAACGCGCCAGTCCTGGGCTTTTGCCGCCGCCGTGACACGCCGGTGAATTGCTGCGCTGGACAGTCGGGGTTTGCGTAGTGCCAGCCCTTCGATCAGGCGTACCAGTTCGTGCGGTAGCTTGCGGGTTTTTGCATCTGACCGCATCCGCCGTTCCAAACCTTCCAGCCCGAACGCTTGGTAGCGAGACAACCAGCGTTGCGCCGTCCGGATCGAAACATCTGCCGCCCGCGCCGCAGCGGTCAGAGCAACACCATCCTCAATGTGAGGTCTGAGAACTGCAAAACGGCGCATCGCGTCATCCATTGTTCCCTCCTTTCAGGTGTCCGTAAGGGGATCGCTCACCGGACGGCTTCTCACCGCCGGTCTTTCATCAACATCCATTGGGGAAATCGAATCTCATTTGATTGGTACGATGGTTGTGTCATTGAAGGGGTCTTTTGCGTTACACTCATTGCATGGCCAGGCAATCTTCGGCCATTTCCGGCCCAAGGACGCACACATGACTGAAACCCGCATCGGCTACGCACGCTGCTCGACCGACAAACAGGACCTCGCTGCACAGCGCGCGGCGCTTCTCGATCTCAATGTGCCGGAAAAACGCATTTACACCGATCACGGCCTGACTGGCACAAATCGGGAGCGCCCCGGTCTGGCCCAAGCTCTGGCGGCGGTGCGCGAAGGGGATACGTTCGTGGTGCCAAAACTTGACCGGCTGGCACGTTCCGTCCCTGACGCCCGTGCGATTGCGGATCAGCTTGAAAAGACTGGCGTCAAACTCGCCATCGGAGCCAATGTCCATGACCCGACTGATCCGATGGGAAAGATGTTCTTTAATATCCTTGCCACCTTCGCCGAGTTCGAGGCCGACCTGATCCGCATGCGCACCCGCGAAGGCATGGCCATCGCCCGCGCCAAGGGAAAGCTGAAGGGTAAGAAACCGAAGCTGTCCGACAAACAACACAAGGAACTGCGCCGCATGCACGACACCGGCGACTATTCAATCAGCGACCTCGCCGAGCTATTCGCCGTTTCAAGGCCAACCGTTTACAGGACGCTCAATCGAACAGCGAGCGCCGCTTAACGACGAAAAAAATGCGCCAGATAGCGGCGAAGGTCACACCCAGCGTTCCGCCCGCAGGGTGGAGCGTTCTTTCCAGGCCAGCCTGCGCCCGCTGAAATTCTCTCCGTTGACCAGGTTGGCGTTGATTTCGGCGGCGGGCGGGGTCTGCCATTGTTCTGGTTCGATCCAGAGTTCGTGGGCATTTGCGCCGGGGCTGCAAACAGCGAGAAAAAGGGCGGTCACGATCCGAGAGAGACGCATATTCAGGGGCCTTTCCAAAGCGGGGACGGGGATTCAGGGGTCCGGGCGAACCGGCAAAAGCCGCCGGTGGTGCCACATGTATTTCGAAAGATGCCATTTGGTAGCGCCCCGGCGATGATTTGGGGGCGACCCGATTTTGCACCCGCGATACCGAACCCACGCGGGAGGCCCGGTAAAAGTTTCAGCCACGTCTTGCAAAAACCCCGGAAGGGGATGCCCGTGCCGCGCTGCACCGGGTTGTATTTGCGGTCTATTTCAGCAGCGATTTGAGATCGGTTTCGGGATCGGAAATCGCGGCTGGGTCGGGGGATTTTCCGGCTTCGATCAGGCGTTTGCCGATCATATAGGCCCGCGCGTCGTTCATCGCGTCCAGGGCAATCAGGCGCGCGCCCCTGTAATACCAGAAACTGACCGCGCCGCTGTCCATCCGGCGGGGCACGATCCGGTCATACCCGGTGTTCAGCCCGGCGATCTGCAATTTCACGTCATATTGATCCGACCAGAACCATGGCTTTGCCGCATAGGGTTTGCCCGCCCCCAGCATGTTTTCGGCCACGATCTCGGCTTGGGCGATGGCATTGCCGACGCTTTCCAGCCTGATGCGCCCGCCCCGGTACGGAAACGAGGCGCAGTCGCCCGCGGCCCAGATCGACGCATCCGAACTGCGCCCCTGTTCATCGGTGCAAATGCCCTGGTCGATCTGCAGCCCGGCATCTTCGGCCAGCGCCGTCATCGGCCTGACGCCGACCCCGGCGATGACCAGGTCGGCCTTGATCGTGCTGCCGTCCGACAGGATCGCCCCGGTGACGCGGCGCGTGCCGGTCAGCCGTTCAAGACCGGTGTTTTCATGGATGGTAACGCCATGATCCGCATGCAGCGCGCGAAAATAATCCGACGTCTCGGGCGCCGCGACGCGCTGCAGGATACGCGGGGCCATTTCGACCAGCGCAACCGTCAGCCCCAGCCTGGCCCCGACCGCTGCCGCTTCCAGGCCGATATAGCCGCCCCCGACAATCAGCAGCTTGCGCCCGGCCTGAAAATCCGGGGCCATGGCGTCGATATCGGCAAGGGTGCGCAGCGTGTGGACCCCCGGCAGGTCGCCGCCGATCGCCGCCGGCAACCGGCGCGGGCATGACCCGGTGGTCAGTGCAAGCTGGTCATAGGGAACGGTTTCCGCCCCCACCTGCACGGTCTTTGCGATGCGATCAATCGCGGTGACCCGCGCCCCGAGCCTGAGCGTCACGTTTTGCGCGTCCCAATAGGCCGGCGCGCGCAGGTACAGCTGTTCTTGTGTGACTTCGCCCAGCAGATAGCCTTTTGACAGGGGCGGGCGCTGATAGGGCAGCGACGCCTCGTCACCGATCATCGTCAGGGCCCCGGTGTATCCCAGGGTGCGCAGTTTTGCTGCGAGCGCGGCCCCGGCCTGGCCCGCGCCGACGATGACGATCCCGGTCATTGCAACCTGCCGCGTCGATCGGGGTCAGGCCGGGGCCGGATCACACCGGGATGCCTTTGGCCAGCCGGGTCTTTTCGTCGTCCGACAGACCCAGAACCTCGTCCAGTATATAGTCCCGGTGCTGGTTCAGGACCGGCGCGGCAGACCCGGTGTCCAGCCTTGTCCGCGACAGTTTGATCGGGCTGCTGACGATGGGCATCCTGGCGTTATGTTTGTGTTCAGCGTGCTGCAGCAGGTCCCGTGCGCGTATCTGTTCGTCGGAAAACACCTGGTCCAGGGTGTTGATCGGGGCGCAGGGGATGCCCAGCCGGGACAGCTCATCAATCCACTGCGCGGTTGGTTTGAGACACAATATGTCCTGCAATTCCGCTTCCAGCGTTTCGCGGTTTTTCAGCCGGTTGGCGTTGTCGATATACCTGGGATCGGTCGCCAGATGCCGACAGCCTGCGGCCTCGCAGAACTTGGCGTATTGGCGGTCGTTTCCGACGGCGAGGACAAAATTCCCGTCCGCGGTCTGAAAGGTGCGATAGGGCACGATATTGGGATGCGCGTTGCCCATGAGCCGGGGCGCATCGCCGGTGCAGAGATAGTTCATGTTCTGGTTGGCCAGGGTGGTCACCATCACATCCAGCAATGCCATGTCGACACTTTGCCCTTCGCCGGTTTTCCGGGCGTGGTGATAGGCGGCGATGACGGCGGCGGCGGACATGGTCCCGGTCATCAGATCGGCAATCGGAACCCCCACTTTCTGTGGGCCGCCGCCGGGTCGGTCCTGGCGTTCGCCGGTGATGCTCATCAGGCCGCTGATCGCCTGGATGGCCATGTCATACCCGGCCCGTTCCCGGTAGGGACCGGTCTGCCCGTAGCCGGTGATCGAACAATAGACGATCGCGGGGTTGCTGGCGGCCAGGCTGTCGTAATCCAGCCCATACCGGGCCAGATCGCCGAATTTGTAATTCTCGACAACGACATCGGCCTTTTGCACCAGCCGGTGGACAACCTGTTGCCCCTCGGCGCTGCGGATGTCGATGCAGATGGATTTCTTGCCGCGGTTCGCCGCCTGGAAATAGGCCGAATCCTCGGCATCGTTGCCAGCGTCGTCCTTCATATAGGGCGGGCCCCAGTGGCGGGTGTCGTCGCCGCTGCCGGGGCGTTCGACTTTCCAGACCTCGGCCCCGAGATCGGACAGGATCTGGGTCAGCCACGGACCGGCCAGAATGCGCGAAAGGTCCAGCACCTTCATATCCGTAAGCGGGCCTGCCATAGCGTGACCTTTCTGTTGTGAGACATGTAATCTGCCCATGCCGGGCTGATCCAGAACGCCGAAAAACCGGGAAACGGCGCTCTGGATACGGGGCGTTTAACCGACGATCTTGAAGTTCTTCGGCTTGTCGACCAAAAGGCCGGGGTTCATGATCCAGTTCGGATCAAGCTCGCCCTTGATGGCGCCAAGCGCCTTGCGATACAGCGGATCGACTTCCTTGTCGTACCAGGGGCGGAAGGTCCGGCCGACCGCGTGGTGGTGCGTGATTGTCGCGCCCAGCTCGGTCAGAGTATCCGAAGCCACGTCCGACAAGGCCTGGTAATCCTCCAGGCAGCGCGCATGGGTCGAGGGCGCCATGATCGAATAATACGGCGCCGGCCCATCGGGATACAGGAACGAGAACCTGCGGCACACGATGCCGCCACCGGTGATCCGCTTTTCGGCATCGGCCATGCGGGCCATGATCTCGGTGTCGATTTCCTTGAAGATGTCCCAGGTATAGGCGGTTTCAAAGGTGAAACTGACAATCCCCATGGCGGCCCGGACGTGCATCAGGCGCGGCAGGTAACGGAACTGGTCGCGCCAGCTGCCCTGCGCCCCGGACCGGCTGGTTTCCAGCGCGTTGTCGACTGTACCGGCCTTCTGTTTTACGACACCGCCGTAATCCTGGCAGATTTCCAGGCCGCGCTCCAACCAGGCATCCACCGGGTGATCCGCCGATTCAAAGCCCAGCAGCAGAACCGATTCCGTGCCATCCCCCGCGCCGTAGAAAAACGCATCCTGTTCGTCGAGATACCGCGCATTGGCGGGGAACAGCCCGGCCTGGGTGATCTGGCGCACCGCATCCGCGCCTTCATAGAAGGTCTTGAATGAAATGGAGGCATTGGCGCGGAACTTGACCCGGCCCTGCAGCCGCATCCAGGCTTCGGTGATGATGCCCATCGTCCCTTCGGAACCGATGAAGGTGCGGTCCGGGTCGGGCCCTGCCCCGGATCCGGGCAGGCGGCGGTTCTGGATGGTGCCCGAAGGGGTCACGACCCGCAAAGACTGCACCATTTCGTCGATATGGGTCAGCTGGGTGGCATAATGCCCCGCCGACCGGGTGGCGATCCAGCCGCCCAGCGACGAAAATTCCCAGGATTGCGGGATATGGCGCAGGGTCAGCCCGTGCGGCTTGAGTTCGGATTCCAGCGCCGGCCCCAGTTTGCCGCCCTGGATGCGCGCCGCGCGCGAGACCGGGTCGATTTCAAGGATCTTGTTCATGTTGCCAAGGTCGATGATGACAACGCCGGGATATTCATCGCCGTCCGGGGCAAAAAAGCCCCCCGTCACGCTTGAGCCGCCACCGAAAGGAATGGCCGCGTAACCATTTTCACCGCACCAGTCCAGGACCGCGGCAATGTCTTCTTCGTTCTGCGGATAGGCAATGATGTCCGGCGGGTTGTCGAACTGACGCCGGTAGATCTTGGCCATGTCCTTATAGCCTTTGCCATAGGTATGGATGACCCGGTCCCATTTGTCCGAGGTACAGAACGATTCCAGCGTGCGCGGGATTTCGATGCGCGGTGCGCGCAGTTCGATTTCGTCCAGCGTCGGGTCCGGGGTCAGATCGAAACCCGGCACGTTCAGCCGTTTGGCCACCCGTTCGCACATGCTGTCGATGGCAGCCTGCGGGGTCTCGTCGCTTTCGTAACCCCAGGTCCAGAATTTACGGCGCTCGCCGAAATACCCGCTTCTCTTTGATGACATGGCCCTCTCCTTTCAGCCTGTTTATGGCCACAAGACATCCGTCAGGCCGGCGGGCTTTTCAGGATGTCATGCGCTTGCGGCCAACCGTCGGGCAGAAACCATTCTGGTATAGCCTTGTTGGTAATACCAGCTAGCAAGGCGGGCGGGACGAGTCAAGGGGCCACTTCAGATGCGCAGCAGCGCAGGCGTTGATCCGACAGCGGGCTTTGGCCGCCAAAATCGCAAAAGATTCTGGTAGTACCAAGCCCGCGAACGGTCTAGGATTCACAGACCAGTAGTTTTCAGAATCATGATATGTCTTCGAAATCATATTTATTGCAGGGTGAGATTTTGAAGTTCATCCGCCAGCGGCATTTCGAAAACGGCGACCGGCTGTTTTCCGAACGCGAGTTTGCCGAGAAATTCGGCACCACGCGCCCGGCGATTCGCGAAGCGGTGACCGCGCTCGAAGCGTTGCGGGTCATTGAACGCCGGCCCCAGTCCGGCCTGTACCTGCGCGACATGCGCGCGGACAGCAGCATCGACGCGCTGGTGTTGCAGGTTCAGTCGGGGATGATCCCGGACGCGCATGAAATCCATGACGCCATCGAATTGCGGCGCATCCTGGAAATCGAAGCCATCCGCATTGCCGCCACCCGGCGCAGCGAAGACGACCTGAAAGACATCCGACAGGTGCTGGACCAGACCGAAGAGCGCCTGAACGAAGGCCAGCCGATCGAAAAAGAGGACGAAGAATTCCACAAACGGATCGCGGCCAGCACGCGGAACTCGTTGCTGTTGCGGGTCGTCAATTCGTTTTACGAACTGTCCAAGGACCGCCGGGTCATGTATTTTTCAGACCCCGAAAGATGCCGGATTTCCCATGCCCAGCATCTGAAAATATTTGCCACCCTGTCGGAAGGCGACCCCGAGCGCTGCGCGAAGATCATGCAGGAACACCTGTCGCAGACATCGACCCTGTGGAAAACCATCCTGGCCGAAGAACTGCCCTGATCGCCGCCTGTCGGCGGGGGATCACCCCCGGTTCGCCGGCGGAGAGGGTGAGTGGCCCCCCGCCGGCCAGGCCGCCCGCAGGGGTGTCATGGTCCCCTGATATATTCGGGCAGCCACAGGGCCAGTTCCGGGAACGCCATCACCAGAACCAGCGTGACCAGTTGCATTCCGATGAACGGAATGACCCCCCGGTACATATGTTTCAGCAGCATTTCTGGCGGCGAAATGCTGCGCAGATAGAATATGGACGGGGCCATCGGGGGGGTAAGATACCCGGTCTGCAGAACGATCAGGAACAGGACCAGGAACCAGATCGTATCAAAGCCAAGCGCATTGACGATCGGAATCGCCAGCGGAATGACGATCAACACCACCGAAACAAGATCCAGGATGAACCCGCCGATAAACCCGATCAGCAGGATCAGCAGGATGATGCTCCAGGGCGACAGGTTGGCCGCATCGAGAATTTCACGGGTCGCCGAAACGCCGCCGGAGGCCGCGAAAATGCCCGAAAAGATGTGACCGCCCAGAAGGATCGTCAGGATCATCACCGAAATCAGCAGCGACCGTTTGATCGCGTTCCAGAACACCGCCAGCTTGAACTGTCCCATTGTCGCCGTCAGCAGCAGCGTGCCAAGCGCGCCGCAGGCCGCAGCCTCTGTCGGGGTGGCCCAGCCCAGCAGAATGGTCCCCAGCACGGAAAAGATCAGCAGCACCGGCGGCAGAAAGGCCACAAGCGTGAACCTGAGTTTTCCCAGCAGGCTCATCCCGTCGTCGTCTTCGTCGGGCAGAGACCGGGGGGCGACACGGGGGTCCAGCGTGGCATGGACGATGATATACAGGATGAACAGCCCCGCCATCATCAGGCCGGGAAACAGGATGGCGGCAAAAAGCGACCCCACCGAAACATCGGCCGAGGGCGCCAGCACGATCACCACCACCGAGGGCGGGATCGCGGTTCCCAGCGAGCCGCCGCCGCAGACCGTGCCCGAAATCAGCGATTTGCTGTAATTGTGGCTCAGCATGACCGGGATGGCCAACAGCCCGATGACGGTTTCGGTGGCCCCGACCACGCCGCTGGCCGCGGCAAAGACCGTGCCCAGCAGGATGGTGCTGACCGCCAGGCTGCCGGGCAGCCGGCGGGTCCACATATGGACGGCTTTGAACAGCTGTTTGGCAATGCCGGTGCTTTCCAGCAGCGTGCCCATCAGGATGAACAGCGGCACTGCGGCCAGCACATAGTTCGATGCAAGATCCTGAACCTCGGCGATGAACTGGTGCACGGCGGCATCGCCGAACCTTATGAAACCAAAGACCAGCGACACCCCCAGAAGCGCAAAGGCGACCGGAACCCCGATAAATATGGCGACAAAAAGCGCCGGAAACATCCATAAAGCCAGTTCCACGTCAGATTGCCCCTTTCAGGCTTTCCGGGGTGCATCCCGGCGGATCACGGTCAAACAACACGAAGAGGCATTTGATCAGCTCCAGAACCAGCTGAAGCAGGAACAGCGCAAAACCGATGATGAAACACAGCCGAAAAGGCCAGACCGGCGGGTTCCAGAAGGATTCACCCGACGTCTCGTTTCGTCTGACCGCTTCCCAGAGGTAATCCCACAGCCCGAACAGCAGCCAGACGGTAAACACCGTCATCATCGCAAAGATCAAAAGATCGATCGCGGCGCGCCAGCGTTTGCTGACCGCGCCATAGAAAAAATCGACCCGCACGTTGTTATGCATTTGCAACGTGTATCCCAGCCCGACGACAAACAGCGTCCCCATGAGCATATAGCTGACCTCGAACGCCCAGATGGTGGGGGCTTTCAGCACGTAGCGCGAAAAGACTTCCCAGATCATCGCCGCGATCAGCGGCAGAACCAGGATGGCGGCCAGGTAACCAAAGCCCCGGACGATGCTTTCCAGCAGGTTGACCAAACGTGACATGCTTCCCCCCGATGTCTCTCAACAACATCCCGGACACCTGTCGATGCCCAGGATGCAAGAACACATGATATCTACGCCTGAAGTTACCTGTAGTTTTCAGAGTTCTCCCACAGCGCCTCATATGCGCGCTGTGATTCCAGAACCTTTGCGAACCAGGGATTGTCGGCGGCGACCTTGTCGGCCCATTCCGCCG
>NZ_JBMPIX010000037.1:0-25935 GCF_049341065.1 Pacificoceanicola algae
AAGATCAACAGGATTGATGAACTGCTCCCCTGGAACTGGGCACCCGCTTAAACCGCGGTATCAATCGGGCGGTTACGTTCCATCTTGCGAATGCCACTGACATCGAAGTGTTCAGTCTTGCCCTTCGAGAAGTGGTTCGATTTCATAGCCTTACAAGCTATGCACCAAATCCACGCAGTCATGAGGCACGGAGAATATCCGCCCTGAGAGACCGCTTCCGGGCCTCATGGCGCAGGGGCCGGTGCTCAGCCCCTCCCGCATAACCCTCGAAAACAACGGAAAAATCCGGCCGCTGCGGGATCGGGAGAAGCGTTTCTCGAGGGCAAGTGGCGGAGACGAAGGGATTCGAACCCTCGAGACCCTTCCGGGCCTACTCCCTTAGCAGGGGAGCGCCTTCGACCACTCGGCCACGTCTCCACCGCCGGGTATAACCACCCAAGTATAGGAAGGACAAGGGAAAAAGCGCAGGCGTGTAAATTCAATTTTGCTCTCCGCAAAGTTGCAAAAACCTCACTGAATCGCACTGAATCACACCCGGTTTGGGCAACTTTTGGACACTTTTCCCCTTTCACAAAAGCGCCTTGGCGGATTCCTGGCCGTCGAACCACCCTGTCAAGAAAAATCGCAACCAGCGTTTATTTTTCTACTTTTGCGCGAGCTGAGACGCAGCGACCTTTTGTGCAGAAAGGACGTGCGTGATGTCCGACATCGACTTTTCGACCGGCACTGCGAGCCTTGAAGAGTTGCGTTGCTACTGGCGCCTTACCCCGACATCCGAGCTACTGGAGGCCGAACACCCCCTGTCCGCCACAATGGTCTGGCGGTCGATGATAACCTTTGCCCTTCAGAACAACCGCGCCAAACGCTACCGCCATGCCGCCCGTCACCTCGCTTCCTGCGCTACGGCGGATACGGAGATCACGGATTACGGTACCTTTCAAAGCCACGAGACGTTTGTTAACGACCTGCGCCGCACCCATCCACGCAAACACGCATTCTGGGAAAAGGTCGATCACTAAGGCCGTTTCTCAAAGGCCTCAGAAACAATGTAGCATCCGGCCCATAGCTGCCTCTTGTAGCAAGCTCGGCAGCTGTGTCGCCGATCAATGAACCGGCCGTTCATGCATCAAGCAGCATCGATAACGGTTGCGCCTCAGCAGAGCAGGGCACAACCCTCCGAAAAACAACTGGTCGCTTTCAGAAACTCACAGGCATCAGTTCACTGGCGGGCGTTCGCTTCCCCTTTTTTCGATCGTCGGGCAGGGGTCTGGCCGGTCATGCGCCGTTCCCTGATCGCGGGCTTTGGTGGCGATGTTGTGGGCGAGAGCGATGTCCAGCCTGCTGGGGCGCGGCCCTCGGGCGCGGCGATCAGTTGTCCAAGCCGGTGAACATGCCGTTGGTGTTGGCGAGGCCCTCGGTCGGGACGGGCTGGATCACGTCCCAATGCTCGACGATCATGCCATCCTCCATGCGGAACAGGTCATAGAAGGCGTTCGTGGTGCCGTTCCATTGGCCTTTGCTGACGGTCAGGACAAAGTTGCCGTCGCCCAGCACCTTGTGGATCTCGGTGTAATGGAACATGTTGCCCTGCGCCGTCAGCGCCTCGACGGCCGCGACGATCCCGCTCAGCCCGTCCGCGATCATCGGATTGTGCTGGGCGTAGCTTTCGGCGCTGATGTAGTCAGTGATCTTGGCCGGGTCACGTCCGATCAGCACGTCTTCGATCAAGGCGACGGCAAGGGCCTTGTTCGCCTCGGTCTGGTCCAGATCCGTGGCCTCGGTCGGGCCGTCGGTCTGTGTTCTGCCGTTGACCGTTTCCGCGACCAAACTGCTGAACCCGGACTTCCATGCCGATCAACCGAACCAGAAATGGGCCGGCGACATCAGCTATGTCTGGACGCGCGAAGGATGGCTTTACCTGGCCGTCATTCTGGACCTGCATTCAAGGCGCGTGCTTGGCTGGGCTGTCAGCAACCGGATGAAGCGCGACTTGGCGATCCGGGCGTTGAAGATGGCGGTCGCACTGCGGCAACCGCGGAAAGGCTGCATCCACCATACGGACCGCGGGTCGCAATACTGCTTACATGACTACCAAAAGATACTGCGCCAACACGGGTTCAAGGTATCGATGAGCGGCAAAGGCAATTGTTACGACAACTCCGCTGTCGAGACCTTCTTCAAAACCATCAAAGCAGAGCTCATCTGGCGAAGGTCGTGGCAAACGCGCAGAGACGCAGAACTTGCCATCTTCCAATACACACGGCTTCTACAATCCACGGCGCCGAAACTCAGCACTGGGCTGGAAAAGGCCGGTCGCCTTCGAACGGAAAGTGGCCTAAACGAGCACTTGGGGCGGCACAAAATGGGACAGGTCCAGGTCGTAGGACTTGAGAATGCGATAGACCGAAGCTCCTGACACAATGTATTTTTCCGTGTCGGTGAACTGAACGGCCAACTCGCGCGGGGACAGTAAGCTTTCCTACAGGGCCAAATCCTTGATCTTCTCTTGAATAGGCTCGGGAATGCGGTTTCAGATCCGCAACGCCCCCCGGGCGCGAACAGCTCAGTTCCGCGCCGAGAGCTGATATCCCGGGGCGGCCACGGCCTGAACGGTCGTGATCGGTGTCTGACCGTTCCAAGTTGTCCGCTCGATGACGAACAGGGCCGCTCCAGCGGGCGTCGCGAGATGCCTTTCGCTCTCTCCGTCCGCGGTCATTGCCGAAAACCGTACTTCGATGCGGCTATAGGGCTTGTTGCGGACCAGCCATTCGTTCGCGCTTTCCCGGGTCAGATCGACATTCAGGATCTCGGGACAGGACGTCATGTCGATCCACCGGTCCTCGAAGATGTAGGGACGGTTGTCGGCAAGGTGCAGCGCCTTCACATGCAGCATCTCCGCAGGCTGCTGGATACCGAAACACGCCATGACTGCGATGGGGGTTTCCGACAGGTCCCGGCTGATGAGCTGGTAGTTGTATTTGGCACCCCGCTGCTCGACCTCACGCCGGGTGATCGGGATATCAAAGGTCGCACGGGTGACGGGATCGGTCCGGACATGGGTGCCGCCCTTGCGCTTGCGCTCGACCAGCCCGGCCACGGACAGGTCCTGCATCGCGCGTTGCACCGTCGTGCGCGCGCAGCCCAGTTCGAGCGCGATATCCTCGTCACGGGGCAGCTTGTCGCCCGGCGCGTAGGTCCTGTTCAGGATCCTTGCGCGGATCTCGTCGCGGACATCCATCCAGGAAAGGCGCGATTCCAAACTCAAAAATCGGTCTCCAGCCGGTTCATCGTCTTCTTGTATCGTTCAATTATCGCCTCACGCCGGAAATGGCGACCCTCGGCCACCACATGCCGCCCGGCGCTCCAGACGTCGCGGATACAGCCCTGACCGCGCCCGCCAAAGATCAGGCTGTCCAGCATGGCATCGCCCTTGCGGTTGCAAAGCCATTCGTTGTCATCGTCCAGCCCGACAAGGTCCGCAAGCGCGCCCGCCGCGATCCGGCCACTGTCCCGGCCACCGGCCTGCGCGCCGCCCTTGGTGGCGGCATCGTACAGCACACGCCCGGTGGAGCGGTCCGACTTCGCCAGCGCGGCGCGCGATCTGTCCCGCAGGCGCTGGGAATATTCCAGCGTCTTCAGCTCGTCGAACAGCGCGATGTGGATGTTGGAATCCGATCCGAAGCCGATCATGCCGCCCCCGCCAAGATAGCTCGTACCGTTGAAGATCCCGTCACCAAGGCTCGATTCCGTGATCGGGCACAGCCCCGCGACGGCCCCTGTCTGCGCAAGCGCGATTGTCTCGGCCTCTGTCATCTGCGTGCAGTGGATCAGGCACCAGCGCGCATCGACCGGATGATTGGCCAGCAACCAGTCCGTCGGGCGCGCGCCCAGATGGGCCTGAACCTCGTCGACCTCGGCCACCTGTTCGGCAAGATGCATGTGGATCGGGCCAGAGGGTGCCTGCGACAGGATCGCGCTGAGACCCGCAGGATCGACAGCGCGCAGGGAATGGGGGGCCATGCCGATGGCATTGTCCGCCGGCCCGCCGGCGATGGCCGCCGCCGCGCCGGCGTGCAGCCGCAGGAACTGCTCCGGGTCGTTGCCGAACCGTCGCTGCCCGCCGTTCAGGGCCCGCAGGTCGCAGCCGCCAAATTGATAGAGCACCGGCAACAAGGTCAGACCGATCCCGGCCTGTCCAGAGGCCGCAACGATCCGTTCGGACATCTCGGCCAGCGAGGCATAGGGCACGCCACTCACGTCGTGGTGCAGGTAATGGAATTCGGCGACCGCACCGTATCCCGCTTCGAGCATCTCCATGAAGACCAGCCCGGCGATGGCTTCGACATCATCGGGGGTCAGCTGGTTGAGGAAGGTGTACATCAGCCGCCGCCAGCTCCAGAAGCTGTCACGCGGGTCTGGACTCTTGGCTTCGGTCAGGCCTGCCATGGCCCGCTGAAAGGCATGGCTGTGCAGGTTGAGCGGCGCCGGAAGCAGCAGCGCGGTGCGATGGGTCGGTTGCTGCGAGACTGGGCCGACATGTTCGATTCGACCATCCGCGCCAATCGTGACTTCCAGATCGGATTGCCACCCATTTGTCGTAAGTGCTTGTTTTGCATGAATGACCTGCACGCCAACAACTCCATTGACTTTTTTATGTAGCTACATATTAATTTTAACGAGGTTATATTGCAAGGACAACTGATGGCACAGCGCTACGTCATTTCCGGTGCAAGGGTCGCGACCTTGGCTAAGGGGGCCGATGGCTACGGCCTTGTCGACGACGCGGCAATCGTCGTGGACGGCGGTCGGATCGATTGGGTTGGCCCGGCGGCGGACTTGCCCGCCGACTATGCAGGGCTGCCACATCACGACCACAGGGGCCGCGTGGTCACGCCTGCCCTGATCGACTGCCACACCCACATCGTCCATGGCGGCAACCGCGCCCGCGAGTTCGAGATGCGCCTGAACGGGGCCAGCTACGAGGAAATCGCCCGCGCCGGGGGCGGCATCGTCTCGACCGTTGCGGCGACGCGGGGCGCGAGCGAGGCCGACCTGCTGGCCAGCGCCCTGCCGCGCATCGACGCGCTGATCGCCCAGGGCGTCGGCACGGTCGAGGTCAAGTCGGGCTATGGTCTTGATCTCGAAACCGAGTTGAAGATGCTGCGCGTCGCCCGCGCCCTTGGGGACCAGCGCCCGATCACCGTCGTGACCAGCTTCCTTGGTGCCCATGCGGTGCCTGCGGGGGCCGATGCGGATACCTATATCGACGAGGTCTGCCTGCCCGCGCTCGAGGCCGCCCATGCCGAAGGGCTGGTCGACGCGGTGGACGGATTTTGCGAGGGGATCGCCTTTGGCACCGCACAGATGACACGCGTCTTTGACCGCGCGCGCGCGTTGGGTCTGCCGGTCAAACTGCACGCCGAACAGCTTAGCCATATTGGCGGCACGGCGCTGGCGGCGCAATATGACGCCCTCTCCGCCGACCATGTGGAATACGCCACCGCAGAGGATGCCGCCGCCCTGGCCAAGGCCGGGACCGTCGCCGTGGTGCTGCCCGGCGCGTTCTACACGATCCACGAAACGCAGGCCCCGCCGGTTCAGGCCTTCCGCGATCATGGCGTCGCGATGGCCGTGGGCACCGACTGGAACCCCGGTTCGTCGCCTTTGGGATCGCTGCTGCTGGCGATGAACATGGCGTGCACGCTGTTCCGCATGACCCCGTTGGAGGCGCTGACCGGCACCACCCGCAACGCGGCCCGCGCGCTGGGCTTGACCGATCGCGGTGTGATCGCGCCCGGTATGCGCGCCGACCTTGCGATCTGGAACATCTCCGATCCAGCCGAGCTGGCCTATGGCATTGCCATCAACCCGCTGCACACTCGCATCTTCGGAGGGCTTGAATGACCCATATTCTGACACCCGGTGGGACGTCCCTCGCGCAGCTTGAGGCGCTTTGGCGGTCAGACGCCCCGGCGCGGCTGGACCCATCGGCACGCCCCGGCGTCGAGGCCTCGGCGGCGGTCATTCACGCGGCAGCGCAGGGCAATACGCCGGTCTACGGCGTGAACACCGGTTTTGGCAAGCTGGCCTCGGTCCGCATCGCGCCGGATGATACCGAGACCCTGCAACGCAACCTGATCCTGTCGCATTGCTGCGGCGTAGGTGACGCGCTGGAACCTGCCACCGTGCGGTTGATGATGGCGCTGAAACTGCTGTCGCTGGGGCGCGGTGCGTCGGGCGTGCGGTGGGATATCTGCGCCCTGATCGAGGCGATGCTGGGCCGCGGCGTGCTGCCGGTGATCCCGGTGCAGGGATCGGTCGGCGCGTCGGGCGACCTTGCCCCGCTGGCCCATATGGCCGCGGTGATGATCGGCGAAGGCGAAGCGATCTGGCAGGGCGATACCTTGCCGGGTGGTGCGGCGCTGACCAAGGCGGGCCTTGATCCCGTCGTGCTGGGTCCCAAGGAAGGGCTGGCGCTAATCAACGGCACGCAGTTTTCGACCGCCTGCGCGCTGGTTGGCCTGTTCGAGGCATGGCGCACGGCGCGGGCGGCGGTTGTCACCTCCGCCCTGTCCACCGACGCGATCATGGGATCGACCGCGCCGCTCAACCCGGCGATCCATACCCTGCGCGGGCACCAAGGGCAGATCGACGTGGCCACGGCCATGTCCGGCCTGCTGGAGGGCAGCGAAATCCGCGAAAGCCACCGCGACGGCGACACCCGCGTGCAGGATCCGTATTGCATCCGCTGCCAGCCGCAGGTCACGGGCGCCGCCATCGACCTTTTGCGCTTTGCCGGGCGCACGCTGGAAATCGAAGCCAACGCCGTCACCGACAATCCGTTGGTGATCACAAACACGGGCAGGATCCTGTCAGGCGGCAATTTCCACGCCGAACCCGTGGCCTTTGCCGCCGACCAGATTGCGCTGGCCGTGGCCGAGATCGGCGCAATTTCGCAACGCCGCGTGGCGCTGATGGTCGATCCGACGCTGTCGTTTGACCTACCGCCCTTCCTGACGCCCGAACCGGGCCTGAATTCCGGCCTGATGATCGCCGAAGTCACAACCGCCGCCCTGATGAGCGAGAACAAGCACCTCGCGAACCCCTGTTCCACCGACAGCACGCCGACTTCGGCCAACCAGGAGGACCATGTCAGCATGGCGGCCCACGGCGCGCGGCGGCTGACCCGGATGGCGGCGAACCTGACGGCTATCCTTGGCGTCGAGGCGATCTGCGCCGCGCAAGGTATCGAGCAGCGCGCCCCGCTGACGACCTCTGCGCCATTGCAGGCGGCCCTGGCCTGCCTGCGCCAGTCGGTCCCAAGCCTTGGACAGGATCGCTACCTCGCCCCCGATCTGAGAGCTGCGGCGGCCTGCATCGCCGATGACAGCCTCGCCAGTGCCGCCAATCTGGAGTTGACCCTATGAGCCTGATCGAAGTTGCGCGCGGCAACAGCCCGCTGGTGCTTGGCCTGCCGCACACCGGCACGGATGTGCCCGATGATTGCCTTGCGCGGCTGAATGACACCGGGCGGGCCCTGGCCGATACGGATTGGCACATAGACCGGCTCTATGCCGGGTTGCTGCCGCGCGTGACCAGCGTGCGCACCACGGTCCACCGCTACGTGATCGACGTCAATCGCGATCCTTCGGGCAAAAGCCTGTATCCCGGACAGAACACCACCGGGCTCTGCCCGCTGACGGATTTCGACGGGCTGCCGCTGTATCTGGAGGGGCAGGAACCGGACGCCGCAGAGGTGGCTCGCCGTTGTGCCGCCTATCATGCGCCCTACCATGCCGCGCTGAAGGCCGAACTGGACCGCGTCACGGCGATCCACGGCTTCGCGGTTCTCTACGATTGCCACTCGATCCGGTCGCATATCCCGTTCCTGTTCGACGGCACGCTGCCCGACTTCAACATCGGCACCAATTCCGGCACATCCTGCGCCGCGTCGATCGAAGGCGGGGTCGCGCGCCTGTGTCGGGACGCCCAAGGCTATGCGACCATCGTCAACGGCCGCTTCAAGGGCGGCTGGACGACGCGCCACTATGGCCGGCCCGCCGCGGGCGTGCACGCCATCCAGATGGAACTGGCCCAATCCACCTACATGCTGGAAAGCGCGCCCTGGGACTATGCCGAGGCCCGCGCCGAACAGACCCGCACCCATCTGAAATCCATTCTCGTAACCCTGTCCGACTGGAGGCCCCAATGAGCGACCCCCGTAAGAACACCCGCGATGTCTTTCCGCCGACCGGCACCGAGCTGAACGCGAAAAGCTGGCTGACCGAGGCCCCGCTGCGGATGCTGATGAACAACCTGCACCCGGACGTGGCGGAAAACCCGCACGAACTGGTGGTCTATGGCGGCATCGGGCGCGCTGCGCGGACATGGGAGGATTTCGACACCATCGTTGCCAGCCTCAAGGACCTCGAGGCCGATGAGACGCTGGTGGTGCAATCGGGCAAACCAATCGCCATCGTTAAGACCCACGCGGACGCGCCGCGGGTGCTGATCGCCAACTCCAACCTCGTGCCGCACTGGGCGACCTGGGACCATTTCAACGAGCTGGATAAGAAGGGGCTGGCCATGTACGGCCAGATGACGGCCGGCTCGTGGATCTATATCGGCACGCAGGGCATCGTTCAGGGCACCTATGAAACCTTTGCTGAGGCGGGCCGCCAGCACTATGGCGGCGACCTGACCGGCAAGTGGATCCTGACCGGCGGGCTTGGCGGCATGGGCGGCGCGCAGCCCTTGGCTGCAGTGATGGCCGGTGCCTGCTGCCTGGCGGTCGAGTGCAACCCCGACAGCATCGATTTCCGCCTGCGCACGCGCTACGTCGACGAAAAGACCGACAGCCTCGACGAGGCGCTGGCGATGATCGACCGCTGGACCAAGGCGGGCGAGGCGAAATCCGTGGCGCTTCTGGGCAATGCGGCTGACGTGTTCCCCGAGCTCTATCGCCGTGGCGTCCGCCCCGACATGGTCACGGACCAGACCAGCGCGCATGATCCGCTCAACGGCTACCTGCCGCAAGGATGGACGCTGGCCGAATGGCGCGCCAAGCGCGAAACCGACCCAAAGGCCGTGGAAAGGGCCGCGCGCGCCAGCATGAAGACGCATGTCGCCGCGATGGTCGATTTCTGGAACGCGGGCGTCCCGACGCTGGATTACGGCAACAACATCCGTCAGGTGGCCTTGGAAGAGGGGCTGGAAAACGCCTTTGCCTTCCCCGGTTTCGTGCCCGCCTATATCCGCCCGCTGTTCTGCCGCGGCATCGGCCCGTTCCGCTGGGCCGCGTTGTCGGGCGATCCGGAGGATATCTACAAGACCGACCAAAAGATGAAGGAGCTGTTCCCCGACAACGCCCATCTGCACAACTGGCTGGACATGGCGCGCGAGCGGATCGCGTTTCAGGGCCTGCCCGCGCGGATCTGCTGGATCGGGCTGGGCGACCGGCATCGCGCGGGTCTTGCGTTCAATGAAATGGTGGCCTCGGGCGAATTGAAAGCCCCTGTGGTCATCGGGCGCGACCATCTGGACAGCGGCTCCGTCGCCTCGCCCAACCGCGAGACGGAAGCCATGAAGGACGGCTCGGACGCTGTGTCGGACTGGCCGCTGCTGAATGCGCTGGTCAACACCGCCAGCGGTGCGACCTGGGTCAGCCTGCATCACGGCGGCGGCGTCGGCATGGGCTTTAGCCAGCATTCTGGCGTGGTGATCTGCGCCGATGGCACGCCCGAGGCGGCCAAACGACTGGAACGCGTGCTGTGGAACGATCCGGCCAGCGGTGTCTGGCGGCATGCGGATGCGGGCTATGACATCGCGCTGGACTGCGCCCGCGAAAACGGGCTGCGCCTGCCGCGCATCCTGGGCAACTGAACCATGCACTACGCGCCCAATGCCGAGGCCTGTCCGCTGCCCTTCTCGCCGTTCAAAAGCTGCACGGTGCCGCGGCCCATCGGCTGGCTCTCGACGATCAGCAAGGACGGGGTTCACAACCTCGCCCCCTACAGCCAGTGGCAGAACCTGACCTTCGATCCCCCACTGGTGATGTTCGCCTCCAATCAATACCCGGACGGGCGGCGCAAGGACACGGTGATCAACGCCGAGCAGACCGGCTGGTTCGTGTGGAACATGGCGACTTATGCCCTGCGCGAGGCGGTCAACATCTCGGCCATGGCACTGCGGCCCGAAGAGGACGAATTCGATCGCGCGGGCGTGACCAAAGCGGCCTGCATCGACGCCCCCGGCGCGCGCGTGGCCGAAAGCCCCTGCCATTTTGAATGCAAGTACCTCTCGACCCACCGGCTGCCCGGCAACAGCCCGGTTGGCTGCGTGGACGTGGTCTATGGGCAGGTCATGCGCATCCACGTGGCCGACGAGGTCATCCTGCCCTCCGGCAAGATCGACATCCCCACGATCCAGCCTATCGCCCGCATGGGATACTACGATTACGCCCGCATCTCGGAGACCTTCGAGATGCGCATCCCCAGTGCCTCCGGAGCCGCAGAAGACGGATTGGAAGGCAAGCCTACCCTCAACCCCAACACGGAGAAATGACCATGGACAGACGTAAATTCATCGCCACGGCGGGCCTTGGTGCGGCGGCATCGACACTGGCGGCCCCCGCCATCGCGCAGGACGTGCGCAACTGGAAGCTGGTGTCGGCATGGCCCAAGAACCTGCCCGGTCCGGGTGTCGCCGCGCAGACGCTGGCGGACCGCATCACCACCCTGTCGGGCGGGCGCATCAACGTCACGCTTTACGCCGCCGGCGAGATCGTGCCCGGCAACGGCGTGTTCGACGCGGTGTCCGAAGGCACGGCAGAACTGTATCACGCCGTCCCCGCCTACTGGGGCAGCAAGTCCAAGGGCATCCTGCTGTTCGGCTCGCAGCCGTTCGGCCTGACTGCAGATGAGCAGCAGGGCTGGATGATCCACGGTGGTGGTCAGGTCCTGTATGACGAGATGTATGGCCGCTTCGGCATCAAGCCGTTCCTGTGCGGCAACTCCGGCCCGCAATGGGCAGGCTGGTTCAAGAACGAGATCAATTCGGTCGAGGACCTCAAGGGCCTGAAGTTCCGCACCACAGGCATCGCGTCGCAGATGTGCGCCAAGCTCGGCATGGCCGCCGAGGCCATGTCCGGCCCCGCGATGTTCCAGGCGCTTCAGACCGGCGCGCTGGATGCGGGCGAATTCATCGGTCCGTGGACGGATTCGGCGCTGGGCTATTACCAGGTCGCGCCCTACTACTACTGGCCCGGCGTGGGCGAGCCGTCCTCTGCCGAGGAATGCGGCGTCAATGCCGAGGCCTACGCCGATCTGCCGGACGATCTGAAAGAGGTGGTCGCGCAGGCGTGCCAGGGCCTCTATGGGCAGGTGCTGACGGAATACATGACCAAGCACGCGCAATCCCTGAAAACGCTGGTGTCTGAGCACAAAGTTCAGGTCCGCAAGCTGCCCGACGACGTGATCGC
The DNA here is from genome assembly GCF_049341065.1 of Pacificoceanicola algae. Lineage (NCBI taxonomy): Bacteria > Pseudomonadati > Pseudomonadota > Alphaproteobacteria > Rhodobacterales > Roseobacteraceae > Pacificoceanicola > Pacificoceanicola algae. The sequence continues at coordinate 11,480 of NZ_JBMPIX010000037.1, forward strand.
CGCCATGGGGGCCGCGTCCGAGGAAATCATGCAGGAATACCTGTCTGACGAAGACGAGCTGGTGGTGCGGATCACCCAAAGCTTCATCGACTACCGCGATACGGTGGGCGGCTACATGACCTATGCCGACAATGGCCAGATGAACGCCCGCGCCGGCGTCTTCGGCTACTGATGAAACCGTGGTGCGCGGCCCCGGTCGCGCACCGCCTTGCACAACGGGGGCATGACGATGCTTGGCATGGCGAACGCAATCGACCGGATGAACACCGCGGTAGCCAGCGTGGTCAAATGGCTGGCGCTGATCATGGTGCTGGTGCAGTTCTGCATCGTCATCGGGCGCTATGTCTTTGGCTTCAATTCGATCGCGGCGCAGGAAAGCGTGCTTTACATGCATGCGACCCTGTTCATGCTGGCGGCGGGCTACACGCTGCTGGTGGACAAGCATGTGCGCGTGGACGTCTTCTATGCCAAGGTCAGCGAGGCCGCCCGGCGGCGGATCGACATCTTTGGCCACGTAGTCCTGCTGATCCCGTCGATGGTCGCGCTGTTGTATTGGTCGTGGCCGTCGGTGCGCAATTCATGGAAAATCCTCGAAGGGCCGATTTCGGTTGGCGGGATCGAGGCGGTCTTTCTGCTGAAATCCCTGATCCCGGCGTTCTGCATACTTATCCTGCTTCAGTCGCTGTCGCTTCTGGTGCGCCTGTTCCGTGAAGGATCAAAGGCATGACCGAATATCTCGACCTGATCATGTTCGCGGCCCTGATGGTCGCTGTCCTGTCCGGCTTTCCTGTGTCGTTCAGCATCGCCGGGGTCGCCATCGCCTTTGCCTATATCGGCTGGATGCTGGGGGTGATGGACGTGTCGCTGCTGGGGGCCCTTGGCCAACGCGCCTTTGGCCTGATCACCAACACCGTGCTGATCGCGATCCCGGTCTTCGTGCTGATGGGCGCGATCCTTGAAAAGAGCAAGATCGCCGAGGAACTGCTGGACACGATGGGCCGCAGTTTCGGCCAGTTGCGCGGGGGTCTGGGGATCTCGGTCGTGCTCGTTGGCGCGCTGCTGGCGGCCTCTACGGGCATCGTCGGCGCGACGGTCGTGGCGATGGGGATGATCGCGCTGCCCACCATGCTGCGTGCGGGCTACAGCCCCTCTGTCGCGTCCGGCATCGTCTGTACGGCGGGGACGCTGGGCCAGATCATCCCGCCCTCGACCCTGCTGATCATCCTCGCCGACGTGATGTCGAACGCCTATCAACAGGCGCAATACGAGCAGGGCAAGTTCTCGGTCGAGGCGTTGTCCGTGGGCCAGTTCTTTGCCGCGGCGATCGTTCCGGGGCTGCTGCTGGTCGCGCTCTACCTCGCCTATATCCTGATCCGGGGTGCCTTGCGCCCGCAGGACATGCCCCCGGCCGAGATCGGGCTGGCCAAGCCCGACCGTCGGGAAGTGATGGCCGCCATCGTGCCGCCTGTCCTGCTGATCTTTGCGGTTCTGGGCGCGATCCTCGGCGGTGTCGCCACCCCGACCGAGGCCGCCTCTGTCGGCGCCATCGGCGCGCTCTTGATGGCCGGGCGCAGAATCGGCATCAACCCACGCCTGATCCTGATCGGCGCGGGCGCGCTGATCCTGCTGGGGCTGCTGGCCGGTGCCTTTCCGGTCCGTCTGCAACGCAGCGACAATGGCGCGCTGGAATGGGTGATCGGCGGTTTCTACACGGTTCTGGCGCTGATCGGCCTTGTCGCGGTCGGGCTCGCGCTGCGCGCCGCCATCCGTGAGCGGATCATCCAAGACGCGCTGTCCTCTACCCTGACCATGACCGCGATGATCTTTGCCACGATCCTCGCCGCCGGTTTCTTCTCGCTGGTCTTCATCGGTCTCGGCGGCGAGGAACGGGTTGCCCATCTGCTGGAAAACCTGCCCGGCGGGCCGACCGGCGCACTGCTGTTCGTGATGCTGTTCGTGTTCGTACTCGGATTCTTCCTCGATTTTGTTGAAATTTCGGTGATCGTGCTGCCACTGGTAGCGCCTTCGCTGATCCTCATGGGGCACGATCCGATCTGGCTCGGCATCCTTCTGGCGATCAACCTACAAACCAGCTTCTTGACACCACCTTTCGGCTTTTCCCTCTTCTATCTGCGCGCCGCCTCCCCACCGGAGATCCGGACCGAACAGATATACAAGGGCGTCGTGCCTTTCATCGGCTTGCAGGCTTTGGGGATCCTGCTTGTCTGGGCCTTGCCGTTCCTTGCCACTTGGCTTCCCAAAGCGCTGTTTTAGGTGTAAAATCCCGTGGTCTGAGGCTGTGATCCTTTCGTTGGAACGCAACGAAGCAGTGGTCCTGTCCAGTTTGGACCTGGCTCGCTTTCATGCCGCGCCAAGTGCTCGTTCAATCGACTTTGGTCTTGTCCGTGTTGCGTTCCGGTCTCTCAACTCATTTAGGCAGCCTTTCTTTCGAAGACCAAGGGGCTTTTGCCGTCCAGTGATGAGTGACGCCGCCGTGGATTATAGAACCGGTTGATGTACTGGAAGATCACTCCTTCGGCTTGGCCCCTGGTTTCAAAGGTTAGTGTCCGCGCAGGTGGTTTAATTTCTACGCCTTCAACGGTGCAATTCCGGGTGGCCGTCGAGGTGTATGGTCGGGTTCGGGCCACCGGCGCTCCCGATGAGGCATCACTGCGTGCGTTGGGGATTTCGTTCTGAGGGGGTGCATGTTGTTCTGCAGGAGAAATTGCCAAGCGATGCGCCCAAATTTTTGAGAAAAGGAACGCGGGTTTTGCTCCAAGTCATTGGCTTCCAACTCTTTGTTAAATAGTCTTTTCCAGACCGAACGGTCTCATCAGGCTAAACGATGTTGTCGAAAAAAAGTTGACCGCGCTGAATCGCAAGCTTAAATCAGGCTTTCCTTATGACCGGTGCTCCCTGGCTTGGCCTCGTCGCCCTGCTATAGCCCGGTCTTCTTATTTCGTCTGTTTCGCTTTGCCTAAACTACCGCATCTGAAGACCTACAAGACCATTGACGAGTGTCTGGACATGATGCTCATGCGCGGGATGGTGATCCCTGACATGGATTTTGCAAGGCGGATGATCGAGCGACCCGGTTACTACCGTCTCAGCGCGTTCTACTACCCCTTTCGCGCCTTTTGCGAAGTTCCGGGTGAGGCTGACAAGGTTCGTTGTGACCGCTTCCGGGATGGAACCAGATTTGACGATGTCGTAGCGTTTTACCTTTGGGACAAGCGCGTGCCGCTCGAGATCACGGACGCCATCGAGAGGATCGAGATCGCCCTGCGGGCAGCGATTGTCGAAGTCCTCGGGGCATTGAACCCCCAAGGCCATCGCGATCCCAGATCTTACAAGCCTGAGATCCGCGAACCCAACGAGCAGGGCGATGTCCCAATCGATCTTTTCGCCAGCAAGCTCGAAGAGGCGTTCCGGAGATCGAAGGAAGAATATGCCAAGCACTTCAAGCGGCGCTACTCCGGATCGCCGCCAATCTGGATCGAGGCAGGAACGTGGGATTGGGGAAATATGGCCTTCATCCTGCGCTATCTGAACGATAGGAGGAAGGACGAGATCGCAGCGCGAATCCACCCCGATCTGCCAAGATCAGTCATGGAATCCTGGGTCAATGCGCTGAACGACGTGCGCAATGACTGCGCGCACCACTCCCGGATCTGGAATAAGAACCTCATCAACAGCCCTGGCATTCCTAAAGGAACAACATTTGCGGAGTTCCAACACCTCCGTGGCCGCCATGCCAAGGGCGCTGCACCAACGCAAAAGCTCTATGGGGCACTGGTTGTCATGGCTTTCCTGATCAAGCAGTTCCACCGCACACGGAATGGCACATCCGAATGAAGGAGATGGTGCTGCAGGCCAAGCTACCCGAAGAGGTAGGACTGCCTGCGGCTGGTTTTCCCGATGGTTGGTACAACGAAGTGGTCTGGAAGTGACTGCCAAGGCTTGTTCCTGAAACTTCGTCCAACGACGAGCGTTCCCCGGACTCCGCCGCAGTGGCCAGTTTTTACGCCGCAGTTGACAACGGCCCGGTGCTGACCTTGGGCATGGTCACCGATTGCTGCAGCTGCAGCCCACTTTGCTGCCATTCGCTGCGACCGCAAAGCTTGACCAAGCCTCAACGACTGCAGTGCGGACCAACCCGACCTTTGACCAAAGGCTGCTTCAAGTCGGAAAAACCATTGCCCCTTTCTTTCCATGCCGTGGGACCAGACATCAACTTGTTAGCGTGCAGCCTGCCACGGGGATTTTCTTCCACCGTCGATTAAAGTCCGCCCAGACTTCACGAGATCAGTGAAATCAGGGCTGCCCCAGCTTCAAGCGAACCGGTTCTTTAAGGTCGCGCTTACGGGATCTCCCTCAGAGACCAGCAGCTGGATACTGCTGAAACGCCAGCCATCAGTTCGCTTTTTCAAGATAATGAAGGACGTGTAAGTGTCCTCCGCCAGTTCGACGCCGTTTCGGATAAACCGAGTTTCGTATGTGGCCCAGATGGTGTCCTCGCTGTTGAATTCTGCTTCAAAACAGCGGCGGACCATGTGGCTGAGCTGCTTGGCATTGATGGAATTAACCAAGGCTTCGCATATCGCTCTCATCTCGGACGTGTTCTTGGCAACCACTTTGCCCGACAGGGTCTCGATGGCGCAGGGGATGTCGCTGTATGCCATCATCGCATCGATATCGCCGGACAATGTTGCCCGGGCGTGCCGATCCAGTCCGTCCTGGACGATCTCCAGAGCCTGATTAGAAGCCATTCTCAATCCCCGCCGCATCGGTGAGGACTCTCACCAAAAGCCCCCTACTTTGGCAAGAAGAGTCTGTCTATGCGACGAGGGATTGGAACGCCGAGGTGAATCTTAGACCCAGAGCGATCATGCGGCAGCGCGGCGGAACTCCGCCCCGGACCACCGGAATCGTCACTCACGGCCCATGGACCAAACCGCTGGCGCGGCAAGGGCGCTTTTGGTGAGTGTTTCAATTGATACCAGATCTGGCCGCGTTTAGAGAGCTGCGCAACCTGCCTGACGATTGGGTTTTCTCACTCGGACAGGAGGTTCCCATGACACAGGAGAAGATGAGCCCGCTGCGTGCGCGGATGTTGGAAGACATGCGCATTCGCGGAACAGGTGATAAAGCCCAGAAGTCGCACATCAGGGCAATCAAGGATTTCGCTGCAAACCTTGCGGCACAGCTTCGCGACGCATTTGCTGGAAGCCAACACGGACGTGCGCGTCATTCAGGTCTTGCTGGGGCATGCCAAGCTGACGACGACGGCGCAGTACAGCCACGTTGCCACGAAGACGATCAAGGACACTGCCAGCCCATACGAGATGCCGGCCAATCTTCAAGACCAGACGCTGCGGCGAAGCCTGGAGTGATGCGGCATGGACTTGTCCCGCCCGACGCTGGAGATTGCAGACATCTTCCGAAGATACGGCCCCGCGTGGCGGCAGGCCAATGCCGGGCATGTCAGCCTCTCACAGTTAAAGGTGATGTCCACTGCCCGGCAGTGCATTGCGCAGCAATGTCATGAGAGGGACGATCGATGCCTGCCAAACCGAAGAACTCGGTGGGCACGTGGCAGGTTGCACCAAGTGCGGCCACCATCACATCGCTTATAACTCGTGCAAGAGACCATTGACCGGCATTGCCCGTCGTGCTGGAAGCACGCCTCTGGCGTGACGTGTCAGGGACCAGCCGCGCGCGACTGGATGGCGGCGCGTGCCGAGGATCTGCTGCCCGTGGAGTATTTCCACGTCGTCTTCACACTGCCAGCCGCCCCTCTCATCGTTTGCAAGCAAACGACTGCCGGGAAATGGATGGGTTCCATCGCATTCGGCACTACGGCCTCCTGGCCAGTGGTGTCTGCAAGACCAGCCTCGCCAAAATCCGTGCATTGCTTTGCGTCCAGCCGCCAGATCAGGCAGATGTCCAGAACACTGAGCCAAAGGCCATCGCGCTCACCCTGCGCGAACCATGCCCCTGCTGCGGCGGGCTCATGCGCATCATCGAGATATTCCGACGTGGCCAAAAACCGATGTTCCGCGCGCCGCCAAGGGAGCAGGCCGCACCAAAACGCCACGGCCCGCGTCAAAAAATCTTCACCTTTGCTGCCTTTCAACGACGGTTCAGCACGCGGCTGGCTTGCGCGTCTTTCTGGACGTCCGCTGCAAATGCAAAATGGTCCCGAGTCCGAGATACCAATTGTCGTCAATGTAAGCCTTGCCCCAATTCACAGCGCAGTTACCCGGAAGATCACATCTCCGACGTCATCGGCAATTAGCAGGCTTTTGCAATCTGCGCCGAGTGTCACACCAACAGGTCGACCGTAAGCGAATTTTTCATCTTCCGACAAAAACCCGGTCAGTATGTCGCGCGGTTTGCCGGCCGGCATTCCGTCTTTGAATGGAACGAAAATAAGCTTGTATCCGCTTAGAATTGAGCGGTTCCACGACCCGTGTTGTCCGATTACCATACCTTCGCCGAAGCCCGGCAACGTGCCTGACGGCATCCAACACAGGCCCAAAGACGCGGTGTGGCCGCCGAGAGCGTAATCCGGCACGATGGAGTTCGCGACTTTCTCCGGGTCTTGGGGCACCCGATCATCAACAATCCTGTCCCAATAGCTGTAAGGCCACCCATAAAATCCGCCGTCGACGACCGAGGTCAGATAGTCGGGCGGCGTCTCATCGCCAAGACCATCGCGTTCATTGACGACCGTCCAAAGTCTCTGGGTATTGGGCTCCCATGCCATGCCAACGGCATTGCGTAACCCGGTGGCAAAAACCCGAGCTTCTTGTGTCGCAACATCAAGCTCCCAGATCGCAGCACGGCCGTTTTCAATGTCCATGCCCTGGTCGGCGATATTGGTCAGTGAGCCGACACCAGCGTAGATCTTGCTTTGATCCGCCGAAACAAGAAGACTCCGCGTCCAGTGTCCATGTGGTTTGAAAGTGACCAAGGTCTGACCTTCGCCATCGAGACTGGTTGCGCCTGAGACATAGTCAAATACCTTGATCCCGTCGGTGTTGCCCAAGAAAAACTTGTCGCCAACAAGGGCCATCCCAAAGGGTTGGTTCTGGTTCTCCACAAAGATATTTCGCGTCTCGGCAACGCCATCACCGTCCTCATCGCGCAACAGCGTGACGCGGTTGGCGCTCTTTCCGATGGCTTTCACGCGACGCATCGTGGCTTGTGCAGCATGATCCATCAGCGTTCTTGGCGGCCCGGGCTGTTCTTTGGATTCAGCGACCAAAACGTCACCATTTGGAAGAACCTCAATCCAGCGAGGGTGATCAAGGTCTGACGCGAAAACATTTACCTTCAAGCCATCTGCGCAGATCGGCAGACGGCCATTTTTCCAACCCTCGGCAATTGGCATCTTGAGCGTCATGATACCCTGGTTCTGGGCCTGCGGTATCTTCGGCTGTGCGCCCATCGCCTGTTCTCGGGGAGAATTTCGTCGGCGCATGGCCGCCACCGCGCCACCGACAACCGACGTCGCCTTTGCAATCAAACTCATGTGGTCCTCCTCCGCTGCTCACTGCGAGAGAACCTATGCGAGCGAGCATAAGATATGAAGCTCTTGGAACAAAAAACACCCTTATGTCGTAGCGGATTCCCATGAAAGCATAATGGGGCTTCAAGGCGTTCGCGGCCCATACGTATGTACCGGCTGCTTCACCCAGCAGGTTAGGCTTGGGCAATTTCACCTGCAGATAGGAGAAGCAGCCGGTACATCCCATTCGCGGGCATCCAGAACCCAATCGCTGTGCTGAGGTCGCAGCCCGCTGTCCGGCCATTCGCCGAACCGGGCTTTCGCTGCAGGCGCGAAAATACGCGTTGGTCGAACTCACACATCGCGGGGCGGAGCGGGCTTTCGTTGCAGTTGCACCAACAGCCGCTTTGTGTTCTCTGCAGGCCCGTTGACGGTTCTGCAGAGATTGGGTGATTTTCACAGGGCCTCCAACGCTCAATCGCGCCGCCCGGATCGCCCGATCATCTGAACCGCCGCTTCCGAGGCTCGAATTGCACGTCAGATGGGCTAGATGCCAAAGACTTGCTGCAGTTTCCAATGGCACTGGAAAGCGGGGTACGATGACACTCGAAAGAAAAGTTGCGCAGGCGTTCCGACTGACCGACGAAAACTGGATGAAACATGCCAATCCGTGGAGCGTTTGGACAAGGTATTCTGTCCTGCCCCTTATCGTGCTCGCGTTCTGGAGCCGCGTCTGGATTGGCTGGTGGTGCATGATCCCCGGAGTTGTTTCCCTGCTCTGGATGTTCTTTAACCCGGTTTTCTTCGCGAAGCCGAAGTCGACGAGGAACTGGGCCTCGAAATCTGTGCTGGGGGAGAGAGTTTATGGAAAGTCTGAAAAACCTCGCGCATTGAGCGTCATGGGGTAGAGTTGCGGGGACGATAGAGGAACCCCGCCGATGCCCAAGCAGCCCGCCTTTCTAGGCCTTCGCCATTCGATGAAGAAGAAGCAGACGCGGCGTGAGAAGTTCCTCGCGGAAATGGATGCGGTTGTGCCGTGGCCGCGTATGCTGGCTCTGATCGCGCCGCATTACCCGAAGGGTGGTCGGCCACCGATGCCACTGGAGACGATGCTGCGCATCTATTTCCTCCAGCAATGGTATGCGCTCAGCGACCCGATGGCCGAGGAGATGCTTTACGACAGCGACGCCATGCGCCAGTTCGCGGGCATTGAACTTGGTGATGACCGCATCCCGGACGAGACGACGGTCCTGAACTTTCGCCACCTGCTTGAGAAGTATCAGCTGACCGAAAAGCTGTTTGTCGAGGTGAACGCTCACCTTACCGATCAGGGTATCACGCTGCGTTCGGGCACATTGGTGGATGCGACGATCATCGACGCGCCGTCCTCGACCAAGAATGAGGCCAAGGCGCGCGATCCCGAGATGTCGTCGACAAAGAAGGGCAACGACTGGTATTTCGGCATGAAAGCACATGTCGGCGTCGACGCGCAGAGTGGCATCGTGCACAGCCTGGAGACCACGACCGCCAAGGCCCATGACAGCCAGGTCTGGGAGGACCTTCTACACGGCAAGGAAACATCGATCTGGGCCGACAAAGGTTATGTCAGCGCCGCGCGCGAGACGGCATTCTCCGGGGTCGGCAAGTTCTGGGGGGTGATGCGCAAGGCGCCAAAGGGCAGTGGACTGCATCCGATCGATGAAGACATCAACCGGATCATCGCCAAGGTGCGAGCCCGGGTTGAGCATCCCTTCCGGGTGATCAAGCGGCAGTTCGGATACATCAAGACCCGTTACCGTGGTCTCGCCAAAAACCGCGCGCAGCTCTTTACGCTGTTCGCCCTTGGCAACTTGTTTCTTGTTCGACGAAAGCTGATGGCATGAGGCGGACTCCGCCCGAAATCAGGGGTTGGGCGTCTCAAGGCTGCCTATTCTGGCGCTACGAGCGCAAAATCGACCCCTGTCTGCTAAATCAAAGTCCGATTGTACGAAAGTCGGCGCAGCCAATACGGTAGATCAGACGTTCCTTATCTTAACAGGGACAAAATCGAGATTCCCGACGTCCATAAGACACCGCTCTATTCAATTCTGAACATCACTTCCTCCGCTGGCATGCTGATAGCGATCTGGACGATTGTCTATTATTCGATCTGGGCCGCCGTTCTCGGAGTCTCATTGGCATATCTTGGCAAGAGCTGGTATCTTGATCGCATGGTCTGGCTATATGAAATGATGAAGTCCGAGAACGATGAGTATCGAAAGTGGGACTTTTAGGCTCAGGCCCCCAACATGTTTGATGGCCGCCTGATCAGTTTAATTCTGCCATCCTGACAGGGAATAGCGGACACTCAGGCAAAGCGCAGCATCAGGCAGAACGGGCTCTTTGCCGCTATTAGATCGGTTGCAGCAGATCCCGTTGGAAGGTCACTGGCGGCTATCAAGGACGGCCCTGAGCCGACCTCTACAGTGGCGTCTTGATGCTGCGACGTGGCCCGTCGAACCTGCCGTTCGCTGCAATTGCGAAATCAGGGGCGGCTGAACGAACAGTGTGATAGCCTTGTTTTCTACGAGGAAACGGGCATAGTGAAGGTTTTAACGTCGTGTTGGAGGTTGCTCCCGATGAATATTATTTCATTTCTTACTTTCATGACGCTTGCCTTGACATCGCTATTTCTTACGTCCTCCGCATGGGCACAAACCGGTGATGACTCCACTCTACAGATCAAGGCTTCCGGCACCGTCGTGCAGCGTGGTTATGGCGAATATTCAGTAAGAATCTGGAGCGATGACTCCGTCATACGCATACGTTATCCGGATCTGAACTGCGGCGGAACTCTCGAGACAGCCCGGAAGACGGAGTCCCGGCTTGAGTTCGACGAGAGTCTTGTCACGGGAACGGATGCTTGTGGGACCGGCGGTTTCATCATTCTGAAAAATATCAAAGAAACCGGCTGGGTGTTCGAATGGTCCAGGCGCGAAGGAGCGCGGGCGACTGTCGTCGGACCTGTCAACTTGACACTGGGCAGCAATCAGACGGACTTGGCGGAAACTAGGAAGCCTCAGAATGGCGCAACAGTTGCAGACGCGGAGCCTGCAACTCGGGGTGCGGTTGACAAGGGAAAATCAGGGCTGCCGAAGATCGCACTTCAAGTTGAACGTCCGTCGGGCCTTGGCACATGGCCTCCAACAGAGCGGGACATGAAGAAGCTGGTCGAGTTTTTTCCCGATACGGCCATTCAGGAAGTTGTATTAGACAATGCTATCGTTTCCGCTGCCTTGATGCAGGCCCCGCAGCCTTCCGTGTCAGGCTTCGAATCGCTGGGTCCGGTCGTCCACATGTTCCCCGACTATGAAGATGTGGCATTTCCCGTGCCCGGCACGGTCGGACGATGCCACCCTGAAGAAGAGCGATGCGTTTCCTTGGTTAAAACGCGCCGCATACGCCCAAACCCGGACTCTGCGACATTCTGCAATCCGCCTTTCGCTTACCTGGCCGTCGCAACAAGCCATCTTTACAACAAGGCTGGCTCCATTGTTCCCGAAAACGAGGATAGATATAAGGCGGCATGGAAAATTGAGCCAAATCTCGAGGGTATAGATCTTGGAGTAAAAGCAGCGGTATTGGCGTCTTGTCCAGATGCATATGTCGCCATTATCGATCGGTATTGGACCGGGTTCAATGCGCCGCTGTTTCGGGCAGTTTTTCACCTTGGAACGACCCGCGTGAAGGACGGTTCAACGCCGGAGTGCTTCCACGGCTCTCGCTGGACGCCGAAATGCCAAGTCCGTTTTTTTGATCTTGCCGGGCAAGGGCCGCCGCCAAATTCCTTTGCCGCAGCTCGCGGGGTGGCAATGAAGCTCGGCTTGTCTGATGCAGGATACAAGAGGCCGGATGATCCGGACGCGACACGGCGCGATACAGAAAGGCTTCGAGCTCTGTTTTTTGATACACACGCTCCGGACATCGTCAATGTTCTTTGCTGCGGCGGAGAGCGTTTATCGGAAGGCAGGGCTGAGAGATTGATCCGAGACTACCTTGAGGTGCTTTCGCACGCTCTTCACCCCAACGCTCCTTACAGTGAAGACTGCGATGATGCTGGATCGTTTGGGGTATTCACTGTCACTAAAACGGTTTCGGAAACTTCGCGTGGCGTGGCCACACTTCGCGGTTCAGACAAAAGTACGTTTCGGACGCGCCGTGCTACAATCCCTTTTGTTGAACCTGTTCTTTCCGGGACAACCTCACTGATACGAGGGCGGTCAAGCGTTTCCAGAAAAGCCATTAGTCGCTTTCTTGGCGACTACGGGTGCGACAATCCAGAGTTCCTCTCGCTTGAGCGCGCGATTGTCCAGCTGGCGCAGGATCGCATCAATAGGTAAGCATCGTTGGAAGGCTCCACGAAAATTTGTTTTCGCGATAAGCGGGTAGTCGTGATTATATGATTGATTCCGGTTGTCGATCAGATGCTGATGCTGCTGCAAGGGGACGTTAGAAACACAATTCCGCTGGCCGAAGAAATACGGACTGCGCTTGCCATATTTTCCACACTTCTTTCGTGGCTGAGCGTAAAGGAGAAGAAATTTGACAGACGAGACAAACCCGCCTGACAAACCAAAATTTTTGGACGGGCTCAAAGATCCTGACCCTCGAAAATGGAAAGAGGCTTGGCAAAGCGCTCAAATCATTGAAGAGGAACGCGAAGCCTGGATACGGGAAAAAATCAGCCGCGCTACCAAGTCCGAAAAATAGAAACGTCGCCCGAGTGAATGGGCGGCGAGCAGTGCCTCAATAATGGGGACGAGACCAAATGCAGAATATGATGTTCATTGGCTTGGATGTTCACAAAGCTACGGTTGCGGTTGCGAGCGGGGATCGTGGCGATGAAGTTCGGGCTTTCGCGCGTGGCGTCCGAAAAAACCTGCATCCTTGCCGCCTTGCGGCGGTGCCGCAAATTACCCCGTTTCAGGACTGCCCGGATGTCGAGCCCGATGTCGTAGCATAATTGGTTCGCGCTTGCAGCGAATGTCCGGACGCCGCTGATTCCGTGGAAAAACACCCGTTCGCGAGTGCAGAATATCGACGGCTGAACATGGCGTGAGCGCCTTTCCTGTCAGGCTTTTCGCGGTTGCTGCGGTGCAGGAAGGATCTTGGCCAGCTTGCGGAGGTTCTGGGCGGTTGCAGCGAGGAGGAATTCGTCATTTGCGCCGCATGGGCCGCGTAATCGGAGCCTGTTCAGGCCAAGGATCCGTTTGAGGTGGGCGAAGAGCATCTCAACCTTCTTCGTATGCGGCGGTTCGGGCCCATTGATTTGATGTGTTCCTGACGCGTGACCCGCCTGCGAGAAGGCCTTCGTGAGCAGATGGAGGTCTTGTATGGCGGATGGCGGTGATGGGTTCGTGGGCCGGTGCGAAGTTGTCGAGCCGCGGCGGCGGGGCAAGCGGCGGTGGCCAACTGAGGTCAAGGCACGGATCGTTGCTGAAAGCCTTCAACCGGGGGTGCGGGTCGCCGATGTGGCAGCGCGCTATGATATTCTTCCGCATCACCTGTCGGATTGGCGTCGCCTTGCCCGGCAGGGCCAGTTGGCTTTGCCGAGCGACCTGATGGACGCGCTGAGCACATCTCCAAGCCCGGCGGTGTCGGAGCCTGCCTTTGTGCCGCTGTCCATTTTGCCCGATCCCGTGGATCAGCCCGTGCCTTCTTCGACCGCCGTTGCCGCGCAGGATGGTTCCGGGGTGATGACGATCGACATCTGGCCCGATCTGGTGCTGCGCATTCCCGGCGATGTCGCGGTGGACCGCGCCGCGGCGCTGGTGCGGGCGCTGCGAGAGGCGTCGTGATTGTCGCCGGCCAACGGCTGCCGATCCTGATTGCGACGAAGCCGGTCGACTTCAGGTGCGGGCACAACGCTCTGGCGCTGATCGTGCAGACCGAGCTGAAGCTCGACCCATATTCCGGGGTGACGGTGGTCTTCCGCTCGAAGCGCGGGGACAGGTTGAAGATCCTGGTCTGGGATGGGACCGGGATGGTGCTGATCTACAAGATCCTGGAACAGGGCAGCTTTACCTGGCCGAAGGTGCAGGACGGCACGATGCGGCTGTCCCGGGCGCAGGCGGAAGCCCTGTTCGAAGGGCTCGATTGGCGGCGGGTGGTGGCGCGGCGGGTGTTGCCGCCCGCTGCGGCAGGATGACTCGGCGGGTCTATTTTGGCTTTGTTTTATTGGGCTTTCTGTCCCGGATCGGGTAGGAAGGCGCATGTCGCAACCGCTCGATCTCAGCCAGTTCCCGGACCTGCCGCCCGAGGTGGTGAAGGCCTTTGCCGCCCAAAAGGCAGCGCTGGAAGCTGCACAGTTCGAGGCGAGGGTCGAGCGTGCGGCACGCCAGCATGAACAGGTGGTGGTGGCCGAGAAGGAGGCCTTCATCACCGAGTTGAAGGCACTGATCGAGAAGCTGGAAGGTCAGGTCCAGGATTACCGGCGCACGAAGTTCGGGCCTAAGTCGGAGAAGCTGGACCCAGCGCAGCTGGAACTGGCGCTGGAGGATCAGGAAACCGCCATCGCCGAGACGCAGGCACAGATCGCCGCTCTCGAGGACAGGATGGCGGCAAGCGAGCGTGATCCCGAGAAGCGCACGCCGCGCGCACCCCGAAAGGCGCGGGCCCTACCGGACAGCCTGCCGCGGGTCGAACGCGTGGTTGAACCCGACAGCATCGCTTGTCCCTGCGGCTGTGGCGACATGGTCCGGATCGGTGAAGACCGCAGCGAGCGGCTGGACTACATCCCCGCACGCTATCAGGTGATCGTGACCGTTCGCCCCCGCTACGCCTGCCCCAAGGGGCGCACCGGCGTGGTGCAGGCCAAGGCGCCCGCGCATCTGCTGGAGGGCAGTTGGCCCACCGAGGCGCTGCTGGCCCAGATCGCTGTTTCCAAGCATTCCGAGCACATGCC
>NZ_JBMPIX010000038.1:0-20750 GCF_049341065.1 Pacificoceanicola algae
GGAAAGGCGCTCACGCCATGTTCAGCCGTCGATATTCTGCACTCGCGAACGGGTGTTTTTCCACGGAATCGGCGGACGACGGACTTTCGCTGCGCTGAACTCGGACGGCGGCTATGCACGAATTTCGGCATCGGTACTGAGGCGATCTGCACACTAAGTCCCTTGATAACCCGCCTTATGATTTCAGCCTGCGCGTTCCATCCGCAGCATGACGTTGTTTTTCAGCACGATACGGTGGAAGGGGACGGCAAGGACGTGAAGCACGATGAGTGCCAGGAGAGCGATCTTCAGGAGGTTGTGCGCTTCCGCTGCGGTGCCGATATTGGCGAACCAAGCCACGCCTCCGGATACGGACAAGGCTGCCAATAGTCCGAAAAAACTCCAATGGGCAATGTGCGACAGGGTTTTCAGCGAGCCGGGCTCGTTTTCTGTGGGAGGTGGTGCGCCGTAGCGTAGACGCAGGGTCAGACGCCAAGCCACCAGCGCAAGAATAAGGAGACCGCCTGCGACGTGGGCAAGGATCAGCGGCTCGAAGAGAAATTCATCGACCTTGCGGATCCCCGCCCAAGCGGCGACGATGCTGTCATGGAATAGGTATTGCGCGGCGACCAAGACCGCGATGACCCAGTGCAGGGCGATCTGCGCTTTCGAATAGCCTTTCGGGTGGGGCATGTGGGTCTCCTCAATGCAAACACATTCAATAAATAATATTCAAAAGAGTCGCTCCTTGTGCTGGACCAAACCGCACTAAATCAGAACTGCGAGCCCCAGCGAGGATGGGCGTCGTCGATGACCAGCGGGTGAGTGTGTTGGCGGTGGCCTTGCAGGTGGGGGTGGTTCAGGGGCAGGTTGTCATGGGTGTGCTCGACCGCCTCCGGATCACCCGCAGGCCAAAGGCGCAGAGCAGCGAGGGTGCCGAGCGAAGCCAGTGCCGCCAAAGCCAGCAGCGCGGGGACTGTCCCGAAGGCAGTCATCAGCCAGCCGGACAGCGGATAGGTCAGCAACCAGCAGACATGGGACAGTGCGAATTGCGCGGCGAACAGCGCAGGCCGGTCCTCGGGGTGCGCCGAGCGGCGGAGCAATCGACCCGAGGGCGTAAGCACCGCCGAATAACCAAGCCCTACCACCAGCCACCCCACCAGCAACAAGGGCCAACTCAGGCTGAGTGACAGGATCGTCGCTGCGAGGCCGGCCAGCGTCGCCACCATCGTCCAAGCCCCGGCCAACATCACCAGCCTGTCCGGGGCTCGATCCAGAAGGCGCGGCAAGACCAGCGCCGCCGCCATGCTGCCAAAGCCAAAGGCGAACATCGTCCAGGCCAGCGCGCTGGCGTCCAGCCCCAGTTGCCCGCGCACCAGCACCACCGAGTTCACCAACACCATGGCGCCGGCACTGGACACGGCCAGGTTCAGGCCCAGCAAGCCACGCAGGCGTGGCGTCGCCAGGTAAATGCGAATGCCGCGCGTGGTGCGATCGTAGATGCCGCGAGGCTCTGACACCTTGGGGCTGGGCAACAGGACCGACACCACCAGCAGCGCCGAGGCGGCGAACCCGGCCACGGTGCCAAGGAACAGCGTGTTGTAGCTCATCACCGCCAGCAGAAGCGCCGCCAGCGTCGGCGAAACGATATTTTCCAGATCATAGGCCAGCCGCGACAGCGACAGCGCGCGTGTATAGCGTGCCTCTTCCGGCAGAACATCCGGGATGGTTGCCTGAAAGGTGGGCGTGAACCCGGCCGAAGCCGATTGAAGCAGGAAGATCAGGACATAGACCTGCCAGACCTCGGTGACGAAGGGCAGGCACAGCGCTGCGGCGCCCCGCACCAGATCCAGCACGACCAACAGCCTGCGCCGATCTACGCGGTCGGCAAAGGCCCCGGCGAGCGGCGCGATGCCGACATAGGCCACCATCTTGATCGTAAAGATCGTGCCCAGCACCATCGCGGCCTCGTCGCCTGCCAGATCGTAGGCCAGGAGCCCAAGCGCGACCGTGGCCAGACCCGTCCCCAACAGTGCCACAACCTGTGCGAGGAAAAGGTGGCGATAGGTGCGGTCGGACAAGATGTCGAACATCTGAAGCCTCTAAAGATAACGGGAAATCGCTTTGAGTTCCGTTCGGTCCTGGCTGTCGTCCGCATCCAGACAGTGATCCATGTGGTCATGGATCAACGCTTGCTTGGCGTTCCGGATCGCGCTTTCCACGGCCTGCAACTGCTGGGCCACCTCGACACAGGGGCGCCCCTCCTCGATCATGGAAATGACCGAGCGCAAGTGCCCTTCGGCGCGTTTAAGCCGGGATACGACCTTGGGGTGACTTGCATGTGTATGAGATTTTGTCATAGGCATTGGCTAACCTCCCCGGGGGGATGGCGCAAGACGCCAAGAACAAGGCATGAGCGAAAGGGACAGGCAAGACATGTGCAGTGGCGGTGCGATAGTGCGCTTGATGCGCCGGGCGATTGTTGCCTTGTCGTGCCTTGCGCTGCTCGTCTGGACCGTCGCGCCAACCGCGTCTCATATTCCGACTGTCCTTGAGACCTTGCAGGACCATGCCGAGATGGTTGCAGAGCATGGCCATTCCCATGGTTTGGAAGAAGATCTGATCTGGGCGATGCACGGCCACAGCCATGACGTGTCCGACCACGACCATTCTCAAGCCGTTCTCATGCCCGCGCGGTTCGCGTTGAGTTATAGCGAAACGAGCGCGGAGTGGCGTGGGCTCTCGCAGGCAAATTGGTCGCCCCCCTTGTTTCGTTTGGAAAGACCGCCGCGTGCGTGACCTCCGCCCTGACGGGCGATCAGACATGCCACAACGGACAATCCAAGGAGACTTTTATGCAATCCGTATTCGCGGATGGTCGGTCATGGCGCAATACACGCGCCACCGCCATCCTTCCTGCCCTCGCGGTGTTGATGCTTTGGGCATCAAGCGCTGTCGCCCATAACGTCACCGAAGGCGACGCCGGCTACATACAGGAAATCTGGGGGGTGAACCTTATCCCCTTCATTTATCTCGGGGCCAAGCATATGGTCACGGGATACGACCACATCCTGTTCCTGCTCGGCGTCGTCTTCTTCCTCTACAAGATGAAGGACGTCGCCATCTACGTCAGCCTCTTCGCTCTCGGCCACTCAACCACGATGCTGCTCGGCGTCTGGTTCGGTTGGGGCGTGAACGCCTATGTCGTCGATGCCATCATCGGCCTGTCGGTCGTCTACAAGGCGCTCGACAACCTCGGCGCCTACCAGCGCTGGTTCGGGTTCCAGCCCAACACCAAGGCCGCGACGCTGATCTTTGGCTTCTTCCACGGCACGGGCCTCGCCACCAAGATCCTCGACTACGACATCGCCTCGGACGGACTCTTGCCCAACCTGCTGGCTTTCAATGTCGGCGTCGAGCTCGGTCAGATCATGGCGCTTGCCGTCATCCTGATCGTCATGGGCTACTGGCGCCGCAGCCCCGCCTTCCTGCGCCAGGCCTATACCGCCAACGTGGTGATGATGACCTTGGGGTTCATCCTCATGGGCTACCAGATCACCGGATTTTTCGTCGCCTGAAATTCAGACAACCTGAAACTCAGACAAGGAGACACGACATGTTCAATTCCAACCGTCCCTCGCTCGAGGAACTGCCCAGCACGGCGCAGCTTCTGAAATCCAGCGCCATCGCAGCCGTCTCTGCCGCGGCGATCCTCGTCACCGTCGTCCTGCCCGCGGAATATGGCATCGACCCGACGGGCGTCGGCCGTGCGATCGGTCTGGCCGAGATGGGCGAAATCAAGACCCAGCTTGCCGACGAGGCCGAGATGGACCGGCAAATGATGGAGGCCGAAGGCGATCAGTCCAGCCTGCTGAACGACATCTTCGGCCTGTTCGTTGGTGGCGCACACGCACAGGAGGCCATCGTCTGGCGCGACGAGGTCAGCTTCACGCTCGAACCCGGCGAGTACGCCGAATGGAAGCTGGTCATGACCGAAGGCCAGACCGCGCAATATCGCATGACCGTGGAAGGCGGGCGGGTGAACTTCGACCTGCACGGCCATGGCGGCGATCAGTCGGTGACCTATGAAAAAGGCCGCGGCTCAACCGGGTCCGAAGGCGCGATCCTCGCCGGTTTCGACGGGGAACACGGCTGGTTCTGGCGCAACCGCGACAGCTCGGATGTGACGGTGACTGTTCAGGTCCGCGGCGAATACGCCGAGTTCAAAGACGCCAGCTGATGCCCGTTGCTGCCACCCTCCCGACAGTCAGGGCGGAGAACGGTCCTTTGCTGCGAAACTCGTAGGGTCTGCAATGCGAAGTGCTGCGCACTGCTTGGGCGCGGCTCCTGATCCGCAGAACGGCAAAGAGATGATGCGGCCGTGCAATCGGGCGGTTCGCGGAGTGCTCGTCAATGCGTCGAACAGCACATGGCGCTGGCTCATGTCACTCCGCGATCTGTTGCTGTGAACCGGCTTGAATGGTCATGTTTTGGAACGTCCGCGCGACACTGGTGTTGGCATGTCCTGGAAACGATCTTATCCCGCATCTTCATGACGCATTCGTGAGTTGCCCTGCTTCGCGGCTTCGGTCAACGATCCAACCATGATAAAGCGGTTCGCCTTTGCCATGCTTGTCGCTCTGACGGGCCTTGCAGTCATGATCTATCCGGTCGTGGCTCAAGCAGCATTTGGGCAGGCGGGATGTGGCATCAGCGAGATCGTCGCCGAGCATGGATATGCACCGGAGGGCCACATGCTCCATACTGATCACGGTATGTCCGAGCATGTCAGCACCTCGGACGATCAGGTTGTCTGCCGTGACGTGGTCTGCTCCGTCGATTATCCCTTCGACATGGGCGAGCGGCCGACCGCGTTTCTTGAAACCCGTCTGCCGCATCCTTGGGACAGCGCCTCCCTGATCGACCAGTCGGGACCTTTTGGCCTGAAACGACCCCCGAGGGTCTGATCATCGTGCATCGCGGGCGCATTTCGCGCCCTTGCCAGTGATCCCTTCGGAGCCATTCCATGAAATATCGTTTCGCGGCCCTCGTGCCGCTTGCGCTTGCGGGCTGTACTGAGCCGCTTGCGTTGCCTGAGGCGAGCGCGTTTGTTCGTGCCGCCGATCCTCATCTGGTGGACGTTGCGCCGCCGGGACCAACCGTCTCATATACGGCGCTCCCCATCACCGAGCCGCTGGATTGGCGGCAGCTGAACGACGCGCAAGCGCCGGGCGGTGGCACATGAGTGCGCGCTTGCTGGGCATGGCCTCTCTGGCGCTGTTGGCGGCCTGTGTCGATCAAAGCGTGATCGACAGGGCATCGGATCCACGTGCGGGCTTTGGGTTTGTCGCGGACGGCGCGAAACGGTCCACCGGGGCCAACGCGGCCTGGGCGCAGACCTCGGCCGAGGTCGCCGCGAACGAAGCCCGTGCCAAGTCGCTGGTCGCGGGCAAGACCATTGACGCGGAGACCGCCATACAGGTTGCCTTGATGAACAATCGCGGGCTTCAGGCCGCCTATGCCGAGCTGGGCCTGTCTGCGGCGGACCTGTGGAACGTCGCGCTTGGCCCGCGCCCCAGCTTCGAGATCGGGATCAGCGGAATCGGTGAGGCCGGGTTGGCCCGGTCGCTCGAGGCGGTGGTGACAGGGGCAATCCTTGACCTTGCCATGCAGAAACCGCGCACCAAACTGGCCGAGACGCGTTTTCGGCAGGCGCAGATGGTGGCCCTGGCCGAAACCGTCGCGCTGGCCGCCGAGACGCGCCGCGCATGGATCGACGCGGTCGCCGCCTTCGAGGCATCGGCCCTGATCGGCCGAGCGCAGGGCACCGCCGAGGCGGCTTCGGAACTGGCTGCCGAACTGGGGCGCACCGGCGCGATGAACCGAGCCGACCAGGCGCGTGAGCATGTCTTCACCGCCGAACTGGCGGCTGAGCGCACCGAGGCGCGGCTGGAGGCGCAACTGGCCAAGGAACAGCTGACGCGGCTGATGGGACTCTATGGCACCGGCATCGACTACTACGTGCCTGACCGCCTGCCGTCGCTGCCCGGTCGCAAACCCGGACGCAGCGACGCGGAACGGTTGGCGCTGGAACACCGCACCGATCTGGCCATCGCCAAGCTGGAGCTTGAGGCCATTGCACAGCAATACCGGCTGGACACGCAGACACGTCGACTGTCGTCGGCGGTTGTCACTGCCGGGGTGGAGATCGAACGCAGCGACAGTCGCGAAACAGAAGTCTCGCCGGTGCTGGCGGTGGGGTTGGAGATCCCGCTTTATGACGCCGGACCGCTGACGTCGCGCAGGGGTGCCCTGGAATACAGCCGCGCCGCCCATGCGCTGGCCCAGCAGGCGGTCAATGCACGGTCCGAGGCGCGCTCGGCCCATGCGGCCGTCACCGGCACCTACAACATCGCCCGCCACTGGCGCGACGAGGTGCTGCCGCTGAGGCGCGAAATCGACCGCGAGGCGCTGAAATCCTACAACGGGATGCTGACCTCGACCTTCGAGCTGATCGAGGACGCCCGCGACGGGCTGGAGGCCCAACTGGAAACCGCCAAGGCGAAGGCCGCCTACTGGCGCGCCGAATCCGATCTGAAAACCGTCATCTGGGGACCGATCCCGGGAGGGGAAGAATGAACCGCCGTCAATTGCTGACCGGTGGCGCGGGGGCTGTTCTGGCCTCGGCTGCCGCCGCTGAAACCCGCTTTCGCGACCTGCCCGAGGCTGCCTTTACCGACAGCCCCTACACGCAGGTGCCAGACCGCCCCATGACCGGGCTGGAATACAACCCCGTTGTCACGCTGAACGGCTGGTCCCTGCCGTGGCGGATGAACGCGGGCGTCAAGGAATTCCACCTTGTTGCGGAACCCGTCGAACGGATCATGGCCGATGGCATGATGGCGCGGCTTTGGGGCTATAACGGCCAGTCGACCGGCCCCACTATCGAGGCGGTGGAGGGCGAGCGCGTGCGCATCTACGTCACCAACCGCCTGCCCGAGCACACATCGGTGCATTGGCACGGGCTGATCCTGCCCTCGGGGATGGACGGCGTGGGCGGGCTCAGCCACCCCGCGATCCCGCCCGGCAAGACCTTCGTCTACGAGTTCGACCTGACCAAGTCCGGCACCTTCATGTACCACCCCCATGCGGATGAAATGGTGCAGATGGCGATGGGAATGATGGGCCTGTTCATCGTGCATCCGCGCGATCCGGCCTTCATGCGCGTCGACCGGGACTTTGCCTTTCTGCTGGCGGCTTATGACATCGATCCCGGCACCTACATCCCGAAGGTCGCCGAGATGACGAACTTCAACATGTGGACGTGGAACAGCCGGATTTTTCCCGATATCGATCCGTTGGTCGTCAACAAGGGCGACCGCGTGCGGGTGCGCTGTGGCAACCTGACGATGACCAATCACCCGATCCACATGCACGGCTATGATTTCGAGGTCACATGCACCGATGGGGGCTGGGTGCCCAAAAGCGCCCGCTGGCCCGAGGTCAGCATCGACATTCCCGTGGGTGCCATGCGCGCCTATGAATTCGACGCCGTGCACGAAGGCGACTGGGCGATCCACTGCCACAAGTCGCACCACACGATGAACGCGATGGGCCACGACCTGCCGACCTTCATCGGCACGGACAAGCGCCGCCTGACCCGGATGATCCGCCAGCAGCAGCCCGGTTACATGCCGATGGGCACGGCGGGCATGGCGGATATGGGTGAGATGTCGATGGAGCTGCCCGACAACACCATCCCGATGATGACCGGCTGGGGGCCTTATGGACCGCTGGAGATGGGCGGCATGTTCAGTGTCGTGAAGGTCCGCGAAGGGATTGCCCCCGGCGACTATTCCGACCCCGGCTGGTACGTGAACCCGCCCGGAACGCAGGCCTGGGAATGGACGGGCGAGCTGCCCGAGTTCGCCCGCGCCGACGGGCCCGCCACGCAGGTCCCCCCGAAATCCCACCTAAATCACGACCACTGACGCAGCAAAGGAAAACGCGCCATGAAAAACCTGATCACCGTCCTCGCCCTTGGCCTGATGACCGCAACCGCCGCACTGGCGCAGGACGCCATGCCTATGAGTCAAGGCACCATCACCAAGATCGACACCAAGTGGAAGAAGGTCACAATCGACCACGGCCCATTGGAAAATCTCGACATGCCCGCGATGAAGATGGTCTTCGCCTATGAAGACGGCATGATGGAAGGCCTTGCCGAAGGCGCGAAGGTCGTCTTTGTCGCCGACCGCCTGAACGGCAAGCTGAGCGTGACCGAGATCACGGCAGAGTGATCGTGATGTGATCATGGGGCGGCCCTTCGGGGCCGTTTCCTTGCGCAGGATCAAGGCCGCGCATTGGCGCCGGGTGCAGGATCGGACACGTGGAAACCGACAGGAGGTCCCGATGAAACACCTTGTTCTTGCGATGGTTCTGGTGGCAGGCCCGGCGCTGGCCGACCGGGGTGACGGCTTTGGCTACATGATGGATGGCTACGGATACGGGATGAGCATGATGTTCGGTCCAATCCTGTGGCTGATCGTTCTGGGCCTCGTTGTGGCCGGAGTGATCTGGTTTGTCCGGCGCTCCGATACGGGTCCGGCGCAGAAATCCGGTGATGCCATGGCCGAACTCGACATGCGCCTCGCCCGGGGCGACATCGATGCCGAGGATTACGCCGCGCGGAAAAAACTGCTGGCGGGCTGAGCCCTTTCCGATACGCGCCCCGCGGTGAACGGGGCGCGGTCGTGTCACTTGCGGTATTTCGAATGGCAGGCCTTGCAGGCCCCGCCCAATTGCCCCAGCGCAGGGCCAAGATCGGCTTGCGCCGAGACCGTTCCGATCAACCCCTCGGCGGTGGTTTCGGTGGCCGAAGCGAGTTGCGCGAAGTCCTCCCAATCCTCCCAGATCGCGGGCTGCGCCTCGGATTTGGGATCGTCGGCGCGGGTCTCGAACAGCGACTCGATCTGCGCGGACTGCGCGGCGATCTCGGTCAGGGCCTCATTAGCTGTCGAGGCGTCAAACGCCGCTTCGCCCTTGGCCATCGACCCGATGACCTTCATCTGGTCGCCAATCGTCTTCATGACCTCCATCCGTGCCATGACATCCTTGTTCTTGACGCCGCCATGCGCCAGCGCGGCGGTTCCGAGCGCAACCAGCGCCACGGCGAATACTGTCTTTTTCATAGTCCCTATGTCCTTGGTTTTGATGAGAGTCATGCAACCTCGATCCACGTATTCATGCCGGATGCGGCATGGGCCAGCATGTGGCAATGGAACAGCCACTTGCCGGGATTGTCAGCGGCAAAGGCAATGTCGAGCGGCGCGTCCGGGACGGACAGGATGGTGTCGCGCAGCGGGCCCATGGTGCCATCGGCGCGGACCTCGCGGAAATGCATGCCGTGCAGGTGCATGGCATGCGGAAACGCCGTGCGGTTGGTCAGCGTCACCCGGGCCACCTCTCCGCGTTTCAGGGACGCAAAGGGCGTGTCGAACAGGCCCGCCTGACCGGACAGCGCCCAGAACTGGCCCTTTTCGATCAGCGCGCGGAAGTCCATCTGCTCGCCTTGGTAGGTGGCGCTGTCCATGCCGGCCATGGCACCGCCCTCCATCACCATGTCAAAGCGGCGCGCGTTCGACAGGTCTGGCAGGGCGGTGTTCGGGTTGGCGGGCAGCGGTGCGGGGGCGGCATTGCGCCGGGGGCGCGCGCCTGTGACGCCGATTTCGACCAGCGCCTCCCAGCTGTCCCCGTCCAGAGACATCAACAGCCCGGCGGGGCCGTCGCTGGCGGTTACATCCACGATCAGGTCGACGCGCTGCGCGGGGGAAAGAACGATCTCGTCTCTCACCGGCTCGGGCGCATCGAGCGGCATCCCGTCCAGCGCGACGGTCCAGCCGGTCATGCCCTCCAGCTTCAGGCCAAAGATGCGGGCATTGGCGGCGTTGATCAGCCGCAGGCGCAGGCGTTCGCCCGTCTCGGCCTGCATCGCATAGGCGTATTGCCCGTTCACGCCGATCAGGTTGCCGGTCCGTCCGCCGTGGCTCATCATCATGGGATGGTCGAAAGGTTCGGCAAACAGGCCGGTCTCCGGGTCGAGCAGCCAGTCGTCCAGCATCAACACCTCGTCACGGTCGACGTCCGGCGGTGTTGCCTCATCCACGATCAGTACGCCGGACAGGCCGCGCGCGACCTGCTCCATCGAGTTGGTGTGCGCGTGATACCAGTATGTGCCCGCATCGGGCACGGCAAAGTCATAGTCGAAGGTCTCACCCGGCGCGGCCGGCTCCTGTGTCAGGCCCGCGACCCCGTCCATCGCATTGTCGATGCGGATGCCGTGCCAGTGGATCGAGGTCGGCACGTCCAGTTCGTTCACCAGTTGCCGGGTCACGCGCCCGCCTTGCGGCACGCGGATCAACGGGCCGGGAATGGTGCCGTCATAGGACCAGACCTGCGTGGCGGGATAGCCTTCGGGCGCAAGCTGCACGCTGGCCTTGCGCGCGCTGAGTACATCGGGGGCGGCCAAGGCGGGGCGGGCCAGCGCCATCCCGGCGACACCGGCCATCCCGGCGCAAAAGGCCCTGCGATTGAGTTCCATGCGCATCTCCTCAGTTGATGCCATTGGCGCGCTGAAGCGCGCGCACATAGGTTACGATCCCGGTAACATCGGCTTTGGTCAGCCCATCCTGAGCGGGCATGTCGCCGAATTTCCAGTGATGCGCGCGGACGCCATTCTGCACCGCCAGTTCGAACGCCATGTCGCCGTGATGAGACGGCTCGTAGATCACATGCACGAGCGGCGGGCCGAACCCGGTCTTGCCCGACGCGTTCTCGCCATGGCAGGTGGCGCAGACCGCATCGAAGGCGCGCTTGCCGAGTTCCGCCTCGGCGCTGAGCGTGTCGGGAAGGGTGACTTCGACGATGGGGGCACCTTGGGCGGGCGCGGCCTCGGCGGCCTCTTCGGGCGCGGTCTCGCGCGTCAAAGTATACACGCCTGCGGCCATGATGAGGGCTGCGCCCCCGGCGATCAGTTTGGTTTTCATGATATGGTCCTGAGTCGCGCGCCCCTGCGGGCTGCGCTGATCCTGTCTGGTGGCGGGCGAGCCGCCGATGAGGCAAGGGTCAGGCGGACAGGCGCGGCGGCGGCAGGTCGATCCGAGGGGGAATGCCGTCCAACAGGTTTGCCCCGGCGCGATCAAGTGGCCGACTCTGCGGTGCAATCGTTGCAGGCAAAATCGCCGGGCTGACCATCACCATCGCACCGCAGCTTGTGACATGCGGGCAGTCATGGTCGGTGTTCGGGCCACCGGCCAGCTCGGTGCACTCGGGGCAGCCTGTCATATGATCCGACACCACCCCATCCGACACGCTATGCGCCATCGCTGCCCCGGGAAGGGTCAGCAACGCCAGCAGGCCGGTCAGGACAAGAACGAGGATCAGGCGCACGGGCTCTCCACTGTGGACTGCGGCAGAGAGTGCGGCAAATTGCGAGCGCGGGTCAAGCCCCACATCCTCACGGATCCGACAGGTCAGCCGACCAATGCACGCGCGCCCATCCACAGGCCCATGACGATCATCATAAGGTTTTCCGTCAACGAGACGAACCCCAAAGGCACGTTCGACGATCCACCGACGCAGGCGCATTTCAGCTCGCGCCTGTCGATATAGACCGCCTTGAACACGCTGACGGCGCCCACCGTGCCGATGAATAACGCTACCGGGGCGGACAGCCATGTCAGGGCTCCGGCGGTCATCAGAATGCCGGCCAGTGCCTCGCCGAAGGGATAAAGCTTGCCATAGGGCACCCAGCGGCGGGCGAGCAGGTCGTAGTTCAGGAACATGGTGGAAAAGCTTTCGACGTCCTGCAGCTTCTGGATCGCAAGGATCGTCATCGACAGCGAGATGAACCATTCCAGCGCGCGCAGCGTCACGACGGTGCCGTATTGGTGCCAGGACAGCCCCAACGCCAGCAGCGCCGCGATGGAAAAGATCGCGATCACCGGTTGGTAGCTGGTCTCGCTCTGTTCCTCTTTCGGCGGGTCCAGATCAAAGAACACGCGCAGGTCGTCGTACCCGCCGATGCGTTCTCCATCGATGAAGGTCTGCGGCGTCGTCTCGACCCCGTGCTTTTGCATGAAGCCGCCGGTTTCCTCGCGGGTTTCCAGATGGTGGTCATCGACCGTATAGCCGTTGCGCTCGAGCAGGTCCTTCGACTTCAGGCCAAAGGGGCAGAGGTGGTCGGGCATGACCATCCGATACAGCGTGGCGGTTTGGGTGTCGCGGGGCATCACGCGCCTCCTTCACAGGTGTATTGGCCACGGAAGCCGGCGGAATAGCCCTGTTCGGCGGTGACGATCATGTCCGTCAGGTCATCCGCGTCGCGCAATTCAGCGGTCAACGGGCCGTCGGTGAATTGCGGGGCACCCTCGCTGCCAGCCGGGTCGAGCCGCACGAGATCGCCGCTGATTTTCATCACCGCAGCCTCGGGGCCAACGGCCAGAACGGCGGGGCTGGAGGCGGTGTAGGTGAAGCGGCAGGTTGCGCCCTCGGGCAGCACCCTGGCGATCTCGGCTTCGGTCAGGAATTCGGGATCGACGGTGGCTATGACCTCGGTTTGCAGCGCCTCGGCGGCGCTCTGGACCTGCGCTTCGGGGGTGTCCCCCTTAGGCGCGGCCTCGCCGTTGGCGGTGATATCCGCGATCAGGTAGCGCATCTCGGCGATCTCCTTGTCCTGCGCGTAGACGATGGCCTCGGCCAGTTTGGCCACGCGCGGATCGGTGATCTCGGCGCGGGACGAGGTCATGATGGCGATCGAATGGTGCGGGATCATCGCCCGCATGAAGGACCGGTCCTGCACCGTGACCTGGCTGCGCACCAGCCAGAGACTGGCGGCAAAGACCACGACGGAGCCCACGAAGATGCCCGCGTTCAGCGCCTTGTTCGTGTACATCGACAGCATGAAGGACAGCATGACAAAGGCCATCGTCGCCCCCATCAACACCGCCATCCAGGCCCGCGTTTCGGAAAAGAAGACGTGCCCCAAAAGGTAGGTGTTGAGGTACATCAGCAAGAACATTACCAGCGTCGACGTGCCGATCATCAGGAAAAATCTGGAATATTTCATCAATCCTCTCCTGCTTGGGTCGAATGTGGACGGAACGCCCTTCCAGCGCTGGAGGGTTCCGAAATGCGTCCAAATCCGTGCCATTCGGGCAAAGGGGCGCGCAGATGCGGCGTTGCCACATGCTCCGTCAGCAGGCCGACCGTATCAGCGTGGCGGGACGCGGCGGCAGGCATAGCGCCCGCGCCCCAGCCGCACCACGCGCCCCTCGGTCACCAGATCCGCCAGCGCGCGCGAGCATGCCTCTTGCGACAGGCCGATGCTGGCGGCAAAGGCGGTGATCGTGCCAGACTGGCCAAAGCAGGCCAGCGCGGCAAAGGTCCGGTCGCGGGCAGACCGGATCGACATGATCTCGGCCCTTTGGCGTTCGTTGCGGACTTGCAGCGCCAGTCTCCGCACGAGTGACTCGGCAAAGTCGGGATCGCTGCGCAGATGCTGCCTCAACACGGCCCGGTCCACGGCAACCCCGCGCGTATCGGTCACGGCGATTGCGTCGCAGTGATAGGCGTCGGCGAAAAGGCTGGCCTCGGCCAGCGTTTCGCCTGGACCGATCTGCGCGATGGTCACCCGCTGGCCGTCCTCGGTCACGCGGTGCAGGGCGACGCGCCCGGCATCTACGCGAAACAACGCCGTAGGTATGTCCTCGCGTCGAAACAAGGGCTGGCCCGCGTCAACGGCAAACGGGCGGAGGGCGGTCGCGGGAATGTGGTCGAAAGGATCGTCGCTCTTGATCGCAATCATAACGGTTTCAGGGCGCGGCGGTTAGCCTGATCGCATCAGGCCAACGGAGATATGCCCATGAAACGACTTGCCCTTGTCCTCGCGCTGCTGCCCGTCGCCGCAAGCGCCCAGATGGACGGCCATGCCCATGCCGGCCACATGCCCGGACTGCACGAGGTCGCCGCGACCGAGGGCGGGCAAGCCGCCTTTGCCGCGCTGGCCGAGATCGTGGCGGTATTGGCCGCCGATCCCGAGACCGATTGGGACAAGGTGGATATCGGTGCGCTGCGCCGTCACCTTCAGGACATGAACCAGCTGGCTTTGGCCTTGGAGGTGGACGAAGCCCCCGTGCCCGGCGGGTTGAAGATGACGGTCCATCGCGACAGCCCCGGGGCGGAGGCCGCATGGCGCATGGTGCCCGCCCATGCGCCCGTTCTGACGGCGGAAACCGGCTGGCACAGCAGCGTCGAGGTTCACGAGACCAAGATCGAATGGACCGTGACATCGGACATGGCGACGGCGCGGGTGCGGGGTTTGGGCTTTTTCGGGCTGATGGCCACGGGGAACCATCACCCGGCGCATCATCTGGCCATCGCCCGTGGGCGCGCGCCGCATTGAGGACGCGCGCCGGGGCATGGCTCAGGCGGCGACGGGCGCCGCGTCGTAGCCCGCATCCTTGATCGCGGCGGCCAGTTGATCGGGCGACAGCGCGCTGTCGATCTTCACCCGGCGGTCGGTCAGGTCGCAGGCGACCGAGGCCGCAGGATCGGCGGCCTTGACGGATTTCTCGATGGCGGCGGTGCAGTGGCCACAGCTCATGTCGGGGACGTTGAATTCCATGTCGAACCCTCTTTCGTTTCGGTTTCGATGGGCAGATGGGCCTTCCAGTGGGGGGAAGGTCAAGGGGATTGCGCCGCGCGGGGAAAATTTTGCCTCACCCTTGACCTTCCCGTGACTGGAACCCCCATATCGGGGTCAGCCGCAAAGAATCAAGGAGGCCGCCATGCCCGAGCAAACCCCAGTCACCCTGTCCATCGAGGGCATGTCCTGCGCGTCCTGTGTTGGCCGCGTCGACCGTGGCCTGACGGCGCTGGAGGGTGTGCAAGACGTGTCTGTCAATCTGGCCTCTGAATCCGCGCGCCTGACCGTCGACAGCCCCGACCGCCTCGCCGAAGCCATCGCGACGCTGGACAAGCTGGGTTACCCGGCGCGCACCGCCAGCGTCACGCTGAACGTCGAGTCGATGTCCTGCGCCTCTTGCGTGGGTCGCGTCGACAAGGCGCTGGAGGCGGTGCCGGGCGTGCTGGACGTCAACGTCAACCTGGCCTCGGAAACCGCGACGGTGCACTATGTGCAGGGTGCCGTGACGCCTGCCCAGTTGATGGCCGCCAGCAAGGCCATCGGATATCCGGCGACGGTGTCTGAGACGGCGGGCGGAGAGGATCGCACCGCGCGCAAGGCCGAAGAGGCGCGCGACCTGTCGCGCCGCATGGCCTATGCGGCGGCCTTGGCGGTGCCGGTCTTCATCGTCGAGATGGGCGGGCATGTCTTTCCGCCGTTCCACCACTGGATCAACGCCACCATCGGCCAGCAAACCAGCTGGGTCCTGCAATTCATCCTGACCACGCTGGTGCTGATCGGGCCGGGGCGGATGTTCTATGCCAAGGGCATCCCGGCACTGCTGAAAGGCGCGCCCGACATGAACAGCCTTGTCGCCGTGGGCACGGGCGCGGCCTATCTGTATTCTGTCATCGCGACCTTTCTGCCGGGGCTTCTGCCCGACGCCGTCCGCGCCGTCTATTTCGAGGCGGCGGCGGTGATCGTCGTTCTGATCCTGCTGGGTCGGTTCCTGGAGGCGCGCGCCAAGGGGCGCACCGGGGCAGCGATCCAGAAGCTGCTGGGCCTTCAGGTCCGCACCGCCCGTGTTCTGAAGGGCGGCGACAGCGTCGAGGTCTCGGTCGACGATCTGGCGCAGGGCGACATCATCGTCATCCGTCCCGGCGAGCGCATTGCCGTGGATGGCGAGGTCGTTGAGGGCAGCAGCCGTGTCGACGAAAGCATGTTGACGGGCGAGCCTGTCCCGGCCGAGAAATCCCCCGGCGATGCCGTCACCGGCGGCACCGTGAACGGCGCGGGCAGCTTGCACTTCCGCGCCACACGCGTCGGGGGCGACACGACCCTGAGCCAGATCATCCGCATGGTCGAAGAGGCGCAGGGGACGAAACTTCCCATTCAGGGGCTGGTCGACCGGATCACCCTATGGTTCGTACCCGCTGTCATGTCCGCCGCCGTGCTGACCGTGCTGATCTGGCTGGTTCTTGGCCCGTCCCCTGCGCTGACACTGGCGCTTGTGGCCGGGGTGTCGGTGCTGATCATCGCCTGCCCCTGCGCGATGGGCCTTGCTACGCCCACCTCGATCATGGTCGGCACGGGCCGCGCCGCCGAGATGGGCGTGCTGTTCCGCAAGGGCGATGCGCTGCAACAGCTGGACGATGTGCAGGTGGTCGCGCTGGACAAGACCGGCACCATGACCGAGGGCCGCCCCGAGCTGACCGACCTCGTGCTGGCCCAAGGCTTTGATCGCGCCGATGTGCTCTCCAAGATCGCGGCGGTCGAGGACCGGTCCGAGCACCCCATTGCCGAGGCCATCGTCCGTGCCGCCCGCGCCGAAGGCGCTCCGCGCGCCGAAGCGCAGGAGTTTGCCTCGATCACCGGGCATGGCGTGCGCGCCATGGTGGACGGGGCGCTGGTGCTGGTCGGTGCCGACCGCTTTATGACGCGCGAGGGGGTCGACATCTCGGCATTGGCCGAACGCGAGACCGATCTGGCGACGCGCGGGCGCACCGCGCTCTATGCCGCCATCGACGGGCGTCTGGCTGCGGTGATCGGTGTCGCCGACCCGGTCAAACCCGCCAGCCGCGCCGCCATCGCCGCGCTGCACGCCAAGGGCCTGACCGTCGCCATGATCACCGGCGACAAGCGCGAGACAGCCCTTGCCATCGCCCGCGAGACCGGCATCGACCACGTCATCGCCGGTGTCCTGCCCGACGGCAAGGTGGCCGCGCTGAATGAGCTGCGCCAAGGCCGCCGCATCGCCTTTGTCGGGGACGGCATCAACGACGCCCCCGCGCTGGCCCATGCGGATGTCGGCATCGCCATCGGCACCGGCACCGATGTCGCCATCGAATCCGCCGACGTGGTGCTGATGTCGGGCGACCTGCGCGGCGTGGTCAACGCTTTTGAGGTCTCGCGCCGTACCATGCGCAACATCCGTCAGAACCTGTTCTGGGCCTTCGGCTACAACACCGCGCTGATCCCCGTCGCGGCGGGCGTGCTGTATCCGGCCTTCGGCGTGCTGCTGTCGCCGATGCTGGCGGCGGGGGCGATGGCGCTGTCATCCGTCTTTGTCCTGACCAACGCGCTGCGCCTGCGCCGCGTCGCCCCGGCGATGGATGAGACAGGGGCGGTCCAAACCGCCCCGCGCGCCGCCATCGCCGCCCCGGCAGAATGAAGGAGGGAAAGATGAACATCGGAGACGTCGCCCGCCGCTCGGGCCTGCCCGCCAAGACCATCCGCTATTACGAGGATATTGGCCTGATCCGCCCCGGGCGCAGCGAAAACGGCTATCGTAGTTTCCGCGAGAGCGACCTGCACAAGCTGGCCTTCCTCGGCCGCGCCCGCGCCCTTGGCTTCACCATCGAGGACTGCCGGACATTGGTCGCCCTTTATGAGGATGAGGGCCGCGAAAGCGCAAAGGTCAAGCAGATCGCCGAGGACCACCTGAAGCAGATCGACGACAAGATCGCCCAGCTTCAATCCATGCGCGCCACACTGGACAAGCTCGTCCACGCCTGCGCGGGCGACCACCGCCCGGATTGTCCGATCCTCGAAGACCTCGCTCAGGAACACACCGACGCAGCAATGTGGAAAGGGAAGGTATGAGCAATCCGGCGGTCCGAATGAGACGGCACGTGACGAAAGAGAGGTTGCTGGCAAGACACGCGCAGTATCCGAGCGAATGCCCGAATACGGGCTGAACCAGTCATTGAGTCTATTTAGATCGGATGTCCGCTGTGGGCCGCCCATGTCGATGGCCACCGCGCCGCATCGCTTAAATGCTGCGTTCGATCGAACGGCGGCAGCGAGCCCATCCCGACCGATGCTGCGACACGTCTGAAGGGCCGCTCGTCGCGCATTGTAAATGTCAAAGCATGTCGGCGTTCTGCAATGTTTCGCCCAGTGAGGATCAGCTTCGGAAACCACGTACGACAAGCGCGTGCCGAGGGATTACAAGACCCATTCCGGTCTCGAATGGACGGTGAAAATTCTGGAAAGCAGTCCTGAAAGCGTCCCGGCGATCCTCGCTGAGCGTGGCATTTGTCGCCGCTACGGGACCAAATCCACTGACGTATTCGTGCCAGACGGTCTCCACATCTGGCGCATAGAGCGTCGTCACCTGTTCGTGCGCGTCAATCTCGAAGTGCTTTGCAAAGGCGGTTTTTAACCAATCCATGCCTCCCCAGTCGAATGGCGAGGCAGAGGGCGGTGGCACATCCGACCATTCTGCAACCAGAGCGAAGAACTGTGCGATATACTCATCTGGCCTGTCGGCCCAGGTCGCAAGGGCCACGCGACCGCCGGGCCGAAGCACACGGGCCATCTCCGCGACTGCCTTCGGCGGATCGTTTGAGAATATGACGCCATAGGTCGAGACCACCCCGTCAAAGCTCTCGTCCGGGAATGGAAGTGCCTCAGCTGACGCATGACGAAAAACCGGCCTCGGATCGAACTGGCCGGAAAGCTTTTCGGCGGCCGCGAGCATACCAGGTGCGATGTCCACGCCTGTCACATGTGCGCCGCGCCACGCGGCAAGCCGCGCGGCCCAGCCTGTGCCCGTACCAATATCGAGAACCCGTTCGCCGGGCCTCGGCCAAAGGGCTTGCACAGTGTGGGAAATGGTGTCGGACAGACCGAACGAAATACTGTCATAGGCTTCGCCGGGTTCCCCCCACATGCCTGCTTCGGGGCTGAGGGCGTCTACTTTCATTGTCACCTCCTGTCATTGGACCAGGTTCAATCGTGCCACGCGGGCCGTTTGGCGGATACTCCACGATCTGGAGTATTCAGGTGGCAATGCCTGAGGTATTTTTTCTGCAAGCGAGGAGGTTGCCATGAAGGGCTACAGTCAATTCTGTCCGATCGCGAAAGCCGCAGAGATATTCTGCGAGCGATGGACCGCGCTGGTCATTCGCAACCTCGGTGCCGGTGCGGAGAGGTTCAATGACATACACCGGGGCGTGCCGCACATGTCCGCCACATTGCTGACCCGGCGACTGCGTCAACTGGAAGCCGAAGGTCTTGTCGAGCGCCGACGCAGTTCCACAGGCAAATCCTGGACCTATCATCTAACCGAAGCCGGCACGGAGTTTCTTCCACTTGTTGGCGCGCTCGGGGTGTGGGGGCAAAGGTGGACACGGCGGGAGTTGGAGGAAGGCGAGCTCGATCTGGGGCTCCTGATCTGGGGATTGGAATACTCCGTCGATCCATCGGCGTTCGGACCAAAGCGCCACGTCCTTCGCCTCGATGTTTCCGATCAACCACAGCACAAGCGGTATTACTGGTTCGTGTGTGAGAAGGGTCAGCTCGACCTTTGTGTGTCCGACCCGGGCGGTGAGACTGACCTGTTCCTGCGCGCGACGCTGGAGAATGTGATCCGGGTCTATCGCGGCGATGTCCTGCTTGCCCGCGCAATCGAAAACGGGCTGCTAATGGTCGACGGCCCGCCAAAGCTGGTCCGCGCGTTGCGCCGTTGGTTCAACTTCGACCAGATGGCAAGAACGCCACCTGCGGACCGAGGCCCGGCCCGCCCATCGGTGTTGGCCCTGCCACAAAAAGAGTAACATCAACCCTTCATTCACGACGACAGCCCACGGGCTGGCGTTACCAAGAGACTTTAACGATGAACAATGACCATGTTTCCATAAATCGCGGCGTCTGGAACGACGATGCCGCCAACTGGGTCGCCGTCGGCAAGCGCCTTTGGAGCCTTGCGACCCCGGAATGGGGAAACTGGGGAATTCCCGACGAGGATCTGAACCTGCTTCCCAAAAACATGGCGGACATGGACGCAATCGAACTGGGGTGTGGGACGGGATATGTCTCGGGTTGGATGGCCCGCCGTGGCGCGCGGGTCACGGGCGTTGACATCTCGGGCGAACAGTTGGCCACCGCACGGGCCCTCGCGGCGGAACACGGCGCGGATATCACTTTCATCGAGGGGAACGCGGAAGCGACCGGCCTGCCGGATGCCGCGTTCGACTTCGCGGTCTCGGAATACGGCGCATCGATCTGGTGCCCGCCGGACAAATGGCTGCAGGAAGCATGGCGACTGCTGCGTCCTGGGGGGCGGCTGGTGTTCCTGGGTAACCATCCGCTTTCGCTAATCTGCTCGCCCGTTGACGGGTCGCCCGCCAACCGGACGTTGCATCGCCCCTATAACGGTATGTGGGGCGCGGATTGGACGAAGGTCGAGTTTGAGCCGACGGGCGTGTGCTTCAACCTGACGATTTCGTCTTGGATGGACCTGTTTACAGAAACCGGTTTTGACATCGCGAAGTATCAGGAGCTTTATGCACCCGAGTGGGCATCAGGCACACGCGCGGCGATCCCAGCAGATTGGGCCAAGTACTATCCGGTCGAGCAAGTATGGCACCTGAAGCGGCAGGGATGATTGCGTTGCCCTCTGAGTTGCCCTCGAGGTTCGAGCCGTGCCGCAAACATCTGGCTAAAAGCCGATTGAGCAGAGGTCGGATCACAAGCAGCGGTCGGAAATTCCAGGTGTCGGCACATCACCTATTTTGTTGAAAAACTCGCCCTTGATCGAAGGGGCGTCGGCTGATTCAATTCCTGCGTTGGATGGGAGGATCGG
>NZ_JBMPIX010000039.1:0-19138 GCF_049341065.1 Pacificoceanicola algae
GGCGCAGCCTTTCTGATTTCACGCAAGGCCCGGTCTTCATCGGTCCAAAACTATCCCCGCCGGAGGCTTCGACGCTGCCCATACAGGGATGGTCTCTGACCTGATGCGAAACTCGCGATCTTGGCGCCGGCCCGAGCCCAAGCGCTCTGCGCGCCGGGCGAGATATCCTGCGCGCGAAGCGCACTGATAGATAGTAGCCGATTTGAAACTAAAAAAGGGCGGGTTCATAAGAACCCGCCCTAGGATATTGCGCCAAAAATGGGAGGAGAAGGCGCAAATTCCTGATCAACCCCTAGGGGTTGAGATTACTTGGCAGCTGCGGTCGCTTTTTTGGCGTTCGCGGTCAGCTCGTCGGTGGCTTTCTTGACGGCTGCGGTTGCGTCCTCGGACAGGTCCTTGCCTGCGGCCATCATCAGCTCGACGGTATCCATCTGGACCTTCTTCGCGATCTCGGCGAATGCGGCCATGT
Organism: Pacificoceanicola algae; assembly: GCF_049341065.1. Taxonomy (NCBI): domain Bacteria; kingdom Pseudomonadati; phylum Pseudomonadota; class Alphaproteobacteria; order Rhodobacterales; family Roseobacteraceae; genus Pacificoceanicola; species Pacificoceanicola algae. The sequence continues at coordinate 470 of NZ_JBMPIX010000039.1, forward strand.
TCTCGGCAGCAACTTCGGCCTGAGCGGATGCGAAGTCGGTGATCGACTTTGCGTAGTCAGCCGGCTCTGCCTTGGCTTTGGACATGTCTGCCAGCTTGGACAGGGTGTCTTTGGTCCACTTAGCGGAAATCTCGGTCGACTTCTCAGCCGCTTCCAGAGCAACGCCCGAGAGCTTCTCGTTCATGGTTGCGGTGGTTTTGAAAGCGTCTTCCATCGCTTTGGTGTCAACCGGGAACGAACCCATCATGTCTTTCATCACGCCGGTGAAATCTTGTGCTTTAGCCATCTCTTCAATCCTTTTTCTACTGCGTGGGCCCACCCCACTGTTTAGCAGTTGAAGAGAATATGAATGCTGCGGCGCAGAAAATCAAGAGTTTTTGCTGCGCCGCAGCATAATTTCGCTAAGTCACTGATTTTGCGAGGCAGCCTTGATCGCCACATAGGTGCCCGGAGCGTCGCAAAGGCTCTCATAAGGCGAATCGCCCGGCGTACGTGCGGCAACTTGCTTGCCTGAACGCTTCTTCAGCCAGCTTTCCCACAGCGGCCACCACGACCCCTCGTTCTTGTCAGCCGAGGCCACCCAGTCATCGAAATCAAGGCTGAGATCGTCGTTGGTGTAGTGGCCGTATTTCTTTTTGGACGGCGGGTTCACGATGCCTGCGATATGTCCGGATTCGCCCATCACAAATTGCTTGGAGCGCGACCCCATCATCTGCACACCGCGATAGACATCGCGGGCGGCAGCGATGTGGTCGGTTTCGGTTGCGATGGACATCAACGGCACGTCCACGTCCTTGACGCTCAGTGTTTCGCCAAACATCTCGAACGTGCCATTGGCAAACTCGTTGCGCTGGCACAGGCCGCGCAGGTACTGCTTGAACATCTTGCCCGGCAGGTTCGCGCCATCCCCGTTCCAGTACAGCAGGTCAAACGCCGGGGGCGTTTCACCCATCATGTAATGGCGAATGGCCGGGCCATAAATCAGGTCATTCGAGCGCAGGAAGGAAAAGGTCCGCGCCATGATGAACGAAGGCAGGATACCCTCCTGATCGATCTCCTGTTCGATGCCTTGGGCAAAGTCCTCTTGCAGGAAGGGCGTGAACTCGCCCTGATCAGAAAAATCCGTCAGCGCGGTAAAGAAGGTCGCGGACTTGACCGTTTTGTCGCCGCGCTTTTTCAAGAGCGACAGCACAAGGCTGAGCGTCGTGCCCGCGATGCAATAGCCCACCGCATTGATCTTATCGACGCCGCAAATCTCCTTCACGATGTTCATCGCAGTCAGATAGCCTTCGTCGACATATTCCTCGAGGCCGACATCGCGATAGGTCGCGTTCGGGTTGATCCAGCTGACCACGAAAAGGGTATAGCCCTGATCAACGACCCAGCGGATCAGGCTGTTCTGCGGTTTCAGATCCAGAATGTAGAACTTGTTGATCCACGGCGGGAAAAGAACAACCGGTGTCTCGTGCACCTGCTCTGTCGTCGGGCTGTATTGGATCAGCTCCATCATGCGATTGCGATAAACGACCTTGCCTTGCGCGGTCGCGATATTTTCACCGACGGAAAAGGCGCTTTCATCCGCAAGGCGGACAATCATCTCGCCATTGTTGGCTTCCAGGTCGCTGACAAGGTTCTCCAGCCCGCGCACAAGGCTTTCGCCTTCGGTCTCCACCGCTTTCATCAAAGCATCGGGGTTTGTGGCAAGAAAGTTCGTCGGCGCGAACATGTCAGTGATCTGCTGGGCAAAGTACCGCAAACGGCGTTTTTCTTTTTCGTCCAGTTCATCCAGATCTTCGATGCCTTCACGGATGGCGTCGGCATTGATCAGGTACTGTTGCTTGACGAAATTGAAATAGGGGTGCGTGTCCCAAAGCGGATTCGAAAAGCGGCGATCCTTGGGGCCGGGGTTCTCGGGCGCCTTTAGCTGCCCTCGCGCCAGCACTTGTTGCGCATCGACAAAATGCGTGAGCGTCTTGCCCCAATACTGAACCTGCTGCTCAAGCACCTTGGCCGGATTGGACATCCATTCCTGCCAATACGCCTTTGCCGCCTTGGAATACAGCTCGCTCTCAGGTCCATTCAGGGCCTGCGGCGTGGACTTTTTCCGGGTCATCGCGGTGACAAGGCGCTGTTGTAGCTCCTCAACTCGCGCCAGATTGGCCTCGAGCCGCTCACGATTTTCGGATGCGGCATCTGTGTTCGTTGCCATGTTAACGATTCCCCCCTATGTTCGCTCTCGCAGAATAACGTTGCCTTTGACGGGAGGCAAAGCGACGAAATAGCCCGACCCAACTTGTGGTTGCGGCTCACGTTTGAACAGGAGCAGTAGTAATGCGCTACATGGCCACGTACGATTTTATGGAAACCTTCCGTAACACCAGCCAATGGCTCGGCGCGACGGCAAAGACAATGGCGTCTTATCCCGCGTTCTCAGCTATCCCGAACCCGGCGCTGTCCTGGATGGCTGCCTGGGGCCATGTGACTGAGCGGACGTTCGAACGCATGGTCGTGAAACCTGACTGGGGCATTCATTCGTTTACGTGCGAGGATGGCAAAGACCATCTGGTGAGCATCGAAACCGTGGTGGAAAAGCCTTTTGGCAACCTGATTCACTTCAACGTCACCGGGCGCGAAGAACAGCCGCGCAAGATCTTGCTGGTTGCGCCGATGTCCGGACACTATGCGACGTTGCTGCGCTCGACCGTGAAATCGCTGCTCGTGAATTGTGAAGTTTATATCACCGATTGGCACAATGCCCGGGATATTCCGGTATCGGCCGGCAAGTTCGATATCGAAGACTACACGCTCTACCTGATGGACTTCATGCGCCATATGGGCCCCGAGACCAACGTCGTCGCGGTCTGCCAGCCCGCGCCCCTGACGCTTGCTGCGACGGCCTATCTGGCCGAACTGGACCCCAGCGCGCAGCCGCGCACCCTGACTCTGATCGGTGGGCCGATCAACCCCGACGCGGTGCAGACCGATGTGACGGACTTTGGCGCCCGTGTGACCATGGGCCAACTCGAAGAGACGATGATCCAGCGCGTGGGTTTCAAATACAAAGGGGTGGGGCGTCTGGTCTACCCCGGCCTGCTCCAGCTGGCCTCGTTCATGAGCATGAATTCGGATCGCCATTCCAAGGCATTCAACGACCAGATTCTGCGGGTTTGCCGTGACGAAGCATCGGATCATGATGCACATAACCGCTTTTACGACGAATACCTTGCGGTGATGGACATGACTGCTGAATTCTACCTGTCGACAGTGGATCGCATCTTCAAGAAGTGTGAAATCGCCAAGAACGAATTTGTTGTCGATGGTCACAAGGTCGACATGGGCAAGATCACCAATGTGGCTGTCAAGACGGTCGAAGGCGCCAAGGACGACATCACCGCGCCGGGCCAGTGTATCGCGGCTTTGGATCTGTGCACCGGTCTTCCGGATGAGATGAAAGCCTCGCACGTGGAGCCGGGTGCCGGCCATTATGGCATCTTCGCGGGCAAAAGCTGGCGTAACAACATCCGTCCGCTGGTTCTGGATTTCATTGATGCCAACGCGGGCACGTCCAAGAAAAAAGCGGCGAACGTCAACGCGGCCTGATCAGGCTGTTAACTGATTGAGCGCCGTCCGGCGCGCCTGCAATCGCTTCAACGCCCGCCTTTGGCGGGCGTTTGCATATCCACAAACCTGCAAGGCGATTGAATTCCAATCAATTGGACGCTTTTTTCTGCATCCAAATGGGGCTTTGCCCCCAAATGTCCCTCGCAATCACAGTCCGTTGTAGGAACAGAGCGCGTGGACCTCCATGCCCATATCAAGCAGTTTCTGGCGCCCGCCCAGTTCGGGTAGATCGACGATAAACGCGCATCCGATGATCTCGCCGCCGAGGCGCTCGACCAGCTTGATCCCGGCCTCTGCTGTTCCGCCTGTGGCCAGAAGATCATCCACCAGCAGGATTTTTTCGCCCGGCTCGATCGCGTCATCGTGGATTTCCACCACGGCCTCTCCGTATTCCAACTGATATTCTTCGGAAATGACTGCTCCGGGCAGTTTGCCTTTTTTGCGGATCGGAACAAACCCTGCTGACAGCTGGTGGGCGATGGCCCCGCCAAGTATGAAACCGCGGGCTTCAAGGCCGACCACTTTGTCGAAACGCACCCCGGCGTAGGGGTGCAGCAATTGGTCGATCGCCATACGAAAGCCGCGCGCATCGGCAAAAAGCGTGGTCACGTCGCGGAACATGATGCCTTCGTGCGGGAAGTCGACGATGGTGCGAATATAGTCCTGAACCTGTTTCATGAGGCTTTCCTGAGGGTTGCTGTGAGCAGGCCCATGGCGATCAGGGTCGTCCCGCCTGCGCGGGTGATCCATGGAATGACGCCCGGGCGGGTGATGGTCCGGCGCAGACGGTCAGCGGCCAAGGCATAGGCCAGCGCGTTGAGTGCGGCGAGCGTGACGAAGGTTGCCACGAGGATGACGAATTGCGGCATCAACGCAGAGGTCGCATCGATGAACTGCGGCACGAAGGCGATGAAAAAGGCGATGCTTTTGGGGTTGAGGGCAGTTACCGCAGCATTGTGCCAAAAGACACCGCGCGCTGTGACCTCGGCTCTGGGCAGGGCAAGACCCTCGGCAGGAGCCGAGCGGATGAGCTTGATACCAAGGTAGATCAGATAGGCCGCACCCAACCACTTGAGCAGGGTAAAGAGCGCGGCAGAGGTCGCGACCAGCGCGCCAAGCCCTGCCAGCGACAATGACATGGCCAGAAAATCGCCCGTTGCGACGCCGGCCGCCGAAGCGACAGCGACGCCCCGCCCTTTCGACAGTGCATAGGACAGAACCAGCAGCACGGTCGGGCCGGGGATCAGCAAGAGCGCGATAGAGGCCGCCACAAAGGCGAGCCAGAGGTCAAAAGGCATGGTTCACTCCTTAGTGGTTTGCTCGGGTCGCGGCCCGGCAGGTCCAGGTCACTCTGCCGCGCTCAGGACACGGCCTGCCACCGCGTCCAATTTGGCCACCAGCGCCGGGTCGCGTTTATCCGGCGCAGTCATGACGGCAAACTCCAAGGCGCGGTCGCAGCCATGCGGGCAGGGCGCGCGCTCGGCGCCCAGCAGCGCGGGCAGGCGGCGAACCATTTCGCGGCCCTTGTCGGCATTGCCCATCAGCACCTTGATGATCTCGTTCACATCAACCTCGCCGTGGTGGGGGTGCCAGCTGTCGTAATCGGTGACCATGGCGATCGAGGCATAGCAAAGCTCGGCTTCGCGGGCGAGCTTTGCCTCGGGCATATTGGTCATACCGATCACATCGGCGCCCCAGTGTTCGCGGTACATCTTTGATTCCGCCAGAGTGGAGAACTGCGGGCCTTCCATGGCCAGATAGGTGCCGCCCTTGTGGATGGTCACGCCAGCGCTCTTTGCGGCTGTGAAACAGGCCTCACCAAGGCGGGGGCAGGTGGGATGCGCCACCGAGACATGCGCCACAAAGCCCGACCCGAAAAATGACTTGTCGCGGGCAAAGGTCCGGTCGATGAATTGGTCCACCACGACAAAATCGCCCGGCGCCATTTCTTCGCGGAATGATCCGCAGGCCGAGACGCTGATGACATCCGTAACTCCGAGCCGCTTGAGGGCGTCGATATTGGCGCGGTAGGGCACATCGGTCGGCGCATGCACATGGCCGCGCCCGTGCCGAGGCAGGAAGGCCATTTTGACGCCCTCAAGCGTGCCGGTCAGGATCTGGTCAGAAGGGACACCCCAAGGCGAAGCGACCTTTCGCCATTCAGCCGCTTCCAACCCGTCGATGTCATAGATGCCTGATCCACCGATCACGCCGATCATGGTGTTTGTCATGATGCCCTCCGATTTCGTTCGCAAGGTGCACCGATCTGACGGCAAAGAAAAGAAGTCCGGGGCGCCGCGGGGCAACCGCGCGGTAAGAAATCCGTGCAACTGGCGTGAATTCCGTTATACAGCCCGGCAAATGGCCACGATGGCCGCGCGTCTCTGGCCTTTTATGCTGCATTGCAATATGGGCGTTGGCGCGAACGAAAGGACTGCCCCCATGAAAAAAGCCATTCTGGCGAGCTTCGCCAATCGCCTTGCTTTGCCCGACCTGTCCCTGATGCCGGATGAAAAGTTGACGCCTGCGCGTCTGCGGATCGAGTTTCTGGCCGGTTTGACCGTCGCGCTGGCCCTTGTGCCCGAAGCGGTGGCATTTGCCTTTGTCGCCGGGGTGCATCCGCTTGTCGGCCTTTATGCTGCCTTCATGGTTGGGTTGATCACGGCGCTGTTTGGTGGGCGTCCGGGGATGATTTCGGGAGCGACGGGGGCTTTGGCTGTGGTCATGGTCGCGCTGGTCGCTCAGCATGGGGTTGAATACCTGTTTGCGACAGTGGTTCTGATGGGGATCTTGCAGGTCTTTGCCGGGATCATGCAGTGGGGCAAGTTCATTCGCCTTGTGCCGCACCCGGTGATGTTGGGCTTTGTGAACGGTCTGGCGATCGTGATTTTCCTGGCGCAGATGTCTCAGTTCAAGGTGCCGGGGTCGATTGAAAACACCGGGCATGGCATGGGCGGGGGCACCTGGCTGTCTGGAATGCCGCTGTATTTGATGCTGGGGCTGACGGCGCTGACCATGGCGATCATCTGGGTGGCGCCCAAGGTCAGCCGTCTAGTCCCTGCGCCTTTGGCGGGCATCGGGATTGTTGCGGCCATCGTGATCGGCTTTGGTCTGGATGTGCCGCGCGTCGGCGACATGGCGTCGATCAAGGGCGGGCTGCCGCCGTTCCATATCCCTTCGGTGCCGCTGACTTGGGAAACGCTTGAGATCATCCTGCCGTACTCGGTCATTCTGGCCGCCATTGGTCTGATCGAAAGCCTTTTGACGCTGAACCTTGTGGGCGAGATGACCGGAAAACGCGGTGGCGCCTCACAGGAATGCATCGCGCAGGGCGCGTCCAACGTGGTGACAGGCTTCTTTGGCGGCATGGGCGGATGTGCGATGATCGGCCAGTCGATGATCAATGTGAAATCCGGCGCGCGGACGCGGATTTCGGGGATCGCTGCGGCGCTGTTCCTGTTGATCTTCATCCTCTTCGCCTCGCCTCTGATCGAACTGATCCCGTTGGCGGCGCTTGTCGGTGTGATGTTCATGGTGGTGATCGGGACGTTCGCCTGGAACTCGCTCAAGATTCTGGCCAAGGTGCCGCTGATGGATGCCTTTGTCATCGTGCTGGTGACCGTTGTGACGGTGATGGAAGACCTCGCCTTTGCCGTGGTCGTCGGGGTGATCGTTTCGGCGCTTGCCTATGCGTGGAACAACGCCCGGCGCATCCATGCCAAGACCTACACAACGCCTGAAGGGGCCAAGGTGTATCAGGTGCAAGGGCCGCTGTTCTTTGGCTCGTCCGATGGGTTTATCGAGCTGTTCAACCCGGCCGAGGATCCGTCGATCGTGATCGTGGATTTTGCCGACAGCCGGGTGGTGGACCAATCCGCGCTTCAGGCGATCGAAGCTATTGCGGCTAAATATCAGGCCACGGACAAGCAGATACAGCTGCGCCACCTGTCGCGCGACTGCCACAAATTGCTGACCAAAGCCGGGCATCTGATGATCGATAGCGACGATGACCCCGATTACCAGATCGCCGTGGACTACGGCGTGCGAACCGGCATTCTTGGCGGCCACTGATACGCCGGACGAGACATTTGCAGAAGGGGGCCTTGTGGCCCCCTTTTTCGTTTAAAGGGCCCTGCCGGGGGCATATTTTTCCAACGCGGTCACATCCCCGCTTTCCAGGGCATCGCGGGCCATAGCTATTGTTTCAGGCGGCCAATCCCACCATGCCAGCGCCAGCAGTGCCGAGATCTCTTGGTCGGAATAACGCATCCGGACCACCTGCGCTGGATTACCGGTGACAACGGCGTAGTCCGGTATGGATCCACGCACCACAGCGCCGGCCCCCACGATCACGCCATTGCCGATCCGGGCGCCGGGCATGACCAAGGCGCCATATCCCAGCCAGACATCGTGGCCGACACGCGTATCCCGCGTATCGGGTTGATAGCCAAGCATGGCGTCCGGATCGAAGACTGCGAAAGGAAAGGTCGAAGGGCCACGCGTTTCATGATTGGCCGAGCTTCCGATAAACCGGACGCCATGGGCGATCTGGCAGAATTTGCCGATGCTCAGTTTTTCCTGACTGAACGCAAAGAGATAGGGCGCGAGGCGCGCGGCCCAGTCGCTTGGTGGATCAAAGTCAGAGGCGTAGGTGTAGGCGCCGACCTCAAACCGTGGATGATCGACCACGTTTTTCAAAAAGACAGTGCCGGAATGCGCAGTGCCGTCAGGAAGGGTGATGGGATGCGAGCAATTCGCATCGGGAAGTGAGAAGGGCATAAGACCTCCTTTGAAAACCGGTTGAAATTCAAGGGTTCAAAGGTGCTGGTCCATGTCTTCCTCCATCGATTGCACAGGTAATATAACAGGAAAGGCGCGGGGGAACCAGTCGGGTCTTGCGGGTCGGCGGGCGCCTCTGTTTCGGCTAAGCCGAAAAGCGCCCGCCCGCCGACCCGCAGCGGTGCGTATTTACTCGCCCGGGCGCTTGAGCTCAAAGGTCTCTCGCACCACCGTATAATCACGATAGCCAAGGCGCGAAAGCGGGTTGAACTTGAGAATATCGAACATCCCGTCGGTCATGCAGTCATCGCGCATGTGGATGCCGGTGACCTCACCGAAGACCGCGAAGTTCGACACGCCTTCAAGCTGGACAATCTGCGTCACCTTGCATTCGAGGTTGGCCGGGGCCTTTGCGACGCGGGAACAGGCGATGGTTTCGCACTCTGCCTTCTCGAGCCCCGCCAGTTCGAACTCGTCCACGCCTTTTTCCCAAGGCCCGGATGAAGCATTCATCGCGTCGCGCATGGCGAATTCCACGATGTTGACGCAGAACACGCCGGTTTCCCGGATATTGGCAACACTGTCCTTTGTGTCCCCGCGGTCCGGCTTGGCCGAAGTCGAGGAGAACATCACTTGCGGCGGGAAATAGGCAACCGCGTTGAAAAAGGAATATGGCGCAAGGTTGTCGTGTCCATCCGCCCCGCGCGACGAAATCCAGCCTATAGGGCGCGGGGTCACGATGGCATTGAACGGGTTATGCGGCAGGCCGTGGCCTTGGTCCGGGCGGTAGAACATTTGATACTCTCCTGTGTGCACCGATTGTCGGTTTGCGCATCCTATTGTTTGCGCAAGGGTTTGGCCCGTGATAGGCCGTTTTGCGCTGGATTGCACGAGGGCCAATGTGTTCACCCTTGCACAGGAACTGCCGCAGGATTGGTGGGAGGTCGAAGCCCTCTACGATACCTGCTTTGCCCCCGGTCGCGGGGCGCTGAGCTCGTACCGGCTGCGCGAGGATGTGCCGCCGGTTGCTGAGTTGTGCTTTGTTGCGCGGGACGAAAACCGGATACTTGGCGGCGCGATCCGCTATTGGCCAGTGCTTGTTGGCACGCAAGAGGCGCTTTTGCTGGGCCCCGTCGCGGTGCATCCGACGGCGCAGGGCGAAGGGCTTGGCGGGGCGCTGATCCGCGAAACCGTTGCGAGGGCGGCGGATCTGGGCCATGCCCGCGTTCTTCTGGTTGGCGATGTTCCTTATTATGCGCGCTTTGGGTTCGAACGTCTGGACGGGGTGGAAATGCCCCCTCCGACTAATCCGGACCGGGTTTTGGGGTTGGAACTGCAGCCTGGCGCGTGGCAGGGAGTCCGCGGCGTTGTCACGCGGATGCCGCAAAAGGGTTGAAATATCGCCCAGCCTCCCCAGCTAGATACACGTGGGGCGCGAAGAGGGTTGTGTTATGGACGATTTGGAACTGGTTGAAGAGACATTCGACCTCGACCGTGAAATAGAAGATTTGGCCAAGCGCTATCGCGCCGCCAGTAACTTGGGTGTTCAGGTACTCAGCGTATTGAACTGGCCTGCCGAAAGTCTGCTGGACCGGCTTCCTGAAAACTCTCGCAGTAAGCTGGAAACAGCCGCGGTGCGCGGGCTCGAAGCGGCGATGAGTGCTGCATCGGGGACGCGCAGCTTTGTCAAAGATCAGAAGTCTTGGGTGAACACCGCCACGACGACTGCGGTCGGGATTGTCGGCGGCATGGGCGGGTTGCCTACGGCGCTGGCTGAATTGCCGGTCACGGTAACCATGCTGATGCGTTCGGTTCAGGCTGTGGCGGCCGAACACGGCTTTGATCCCGACGAAGAGCAGACTCGCAAGGACGCGCTTCTGGTATTTGCGGCCACGGGTCCTCTGACGCAGGCCGGAAAATCCGCTGACCTGACCTTTTTGTCGTCACGGGTGACGCTGACCGGTGTGAACGTCTATATAGGAATCGGCTTGATCGCCCCGCGCCTGGCTTTGGTTCTTGGTCGCAAACTTGCGGCGCAAACGATCCCGGTTATCGGTGCGGCCACCGCTGCGGCCACCAACTATTCCTATTCGGGCTATTACCAAGAGATGGCTCAGGTCGTCTTTGGTCTGCGCAAATTGGAAGAAAAGACCGGCACCAGATATGCCGAACTGGTTGAACTGCTTTCCGCAAGGCTCGAGGGCTAATCGCCAGACAACGTGATTTTTCAGCCCTGTGTTCACTTAAAGTTAAGGTTAATTCTCTAGGGTCGCAGATGAAGGGGCAACAGGATGCCCCCTTATCGGCCCCGCGCTGAAACCAACCCGGGATGCGCCCCTCCCAAAACTGGCGCATCTGCCGTGGAGAGCAAACGAGGGCCGGATATCTGCGCAGAACGCGCGGGATAAGTGCGGCGGATCAGAAAGGTCCATGCACAAACAGACGTCAGAGTCTTAGCGCCCGGTCGCCGGAAAAACTCCGCGGCCGGGCGTTTTTCGTTTTGTGATGCCACTTGAGCTTGCGTTTGTGGAACGCTGTATCGTTTCACTGGTCAGAAAATATCCCGGGGGAGCCGCCCAAGCGGCGGGGGCAGAGCCCCCACAATGCGGCCGTCAGGCCAGGGCCCACCCCTCATTGCGCAGATAGTCCATGACAGCATCACGCACGCTTTGGTCGCCGCGCGCGCCAGCGGCATCAATCACTGCTTTCACTTCCGCCAGATTGGTACGCATCAGCAGGCTTTTGACTGGCCCGACCGAAGCGGGGCGCATCGACAGGGTATGGATTCCGATCGCAGCCAGACATAGCGCCTCGATAGGACGTCCGGCATCCTCGCCGCAAAAGCTTAGCCGGGTCGTTGTCAGCGCGCAGCGTTTTACGATATCGCCCAGAAATGTGAGGAATGACACGTTCAACGTGTCATAGCGGCGGCGCACGCGCTCGTTTTCGCGATCGGCGGCAAAAAAGAACTGTTTAAGATCATTGCCGCCGATCGACAGGAACTCGACCTCTTCGAAAAACCGCGGCGAGGCGAAGGCAAGGCTTGGGGTCTCCAGCATTGCGCCAATCTCGACTGTCTTCGGCAAGGGGTGTCCCAGCTTGCGCTCGCGTTCCAGCGCCTTGTTCATTTCCGCCCGGGCATCGCGGAATTCGCTGTGTTGTGCGACGAACGGGAACATCACTGTCAGTGGCCGACCGTTGGCTGCACGCAAAAGCGCCTGCAATTGCATTCGAAGCACGCCGGGCTTGTCCAGACCCACGCGGATCGCCCGCCAGCCCAGTGCCGGGTTGGGTTCATCCTGAGGCTTCATGTAAGGCAAGACCTTGTCCGAGCCGATGTCCAAAGTCCGGAACACCACCCGTTTGCCCTGCGCGGCATCCAGAACGCGCGAATAGATCCCGACCAGTTCATTGCGGCGCGGCATCTGGTTGCGGATCAGGAATTGCAGTTCGGTGCGGAACAGGCCGACCCCCTCGGCCCCCGAACTCAGCAGCGAGGGCAGGTCGGCCATCAGTCCTGCGTTCATATGCAGTTCGATCCGCTGTCCATCCGCCGAGACACAGTCGACGTCGCGAATCGAAGCATAACGCTCCTGCGCTTCGGCCTGCATGGCGATCTTGTCTTGAAAGGCGGCGACAACCGTGTCGTCGGGGCGCAAATGGGCAATGCCCTGATCGCCATCAACCATGATGTGATCGCCGTTCAGCGCTTCGTTGGTGATCCGCTCAGCGTGGATGACCAGTGGAATCGCCAAGGCCCGCGCGACGATCGTCGCGTGGCTGCCGACCGAGCCCTCTTCCAGGACAACGCCTTTCAGCTTGCGGCCGTATTCCAGCAATTCTCCGGGGCCGATATTGCGCGCGATCAGGATCGGATCCTTGGGCATTTCGCTGCCGGTTTCGCGGCCTTGCCCGGTCAGGATGCGCAGCAAGCGGTTCGACAGATCGTCCAGATCGTGCAAGCGTTCGCGCAGATAGGCATCCGCGACCTGATTCATCCTTGCACGGGCCTGCGATTGTTCCTTTTCGACAGCGGCTTCGGCAGAGAGGCCACGCTCGATGTCGGTTTCCATCCGGCGCAGCCAGCCCTTGGAGTTGGCGAACATCCGGTAGGCCTCCAGAACCTGCACCTGATCGGTTTCGACGGCTGCGCCGCTTGCCCCTTCCAGCATCTGGTCAACGCTGACCCGCAATTCGTCCACCGCCTTGTTCAGTCGCGCACGTTCATTTTCGGGATCGTCGGTCACAAGGTTGGTGACCACGACGCGCGGTTCGTGCAGCCAGACATGGCCCATGGCCGTGCCTTCCTGACCGACCGCGCCCCGGAACATCACTGGTTGGGTGTGCCGAGCCGACAATGCAGCGCCTTCACCGACAAAGGCACCCAGCTCGGTCATCTCGGCCAAGACCATCGCGACCACTTCCAAGGCATAAAGCTCGTCGGCAGTGAATTCGCGGGCCTGTTTGGACTGCACAACCAACACGCCCAGCTTTTCGCCAAGCCGCTGGATCGGCACCCCGAGGAAGCTGGAGTAAATCTCTTCGCCCGTTTCGGGCATATAGCGGAACCCCGGTGCCGATGGCGCGTCCGCGGTGTTCACCGTCTTGCCAGCGCGTGCGACGCGGCCGACAAGACCTTCGCCCAGCTTCATCCGGGTCTGGTGCACGGCTTCGGGTTTCAGGCCCTGCGAAGCGCAGAGTTCCAGAGTTTCAGAATCGCGGAACAGGTAGATCGAGCAAACTTCGGTGCCCATGGAATCAGCTGTCAGATGGGTGATCTTATCCAGTCGCTCCTGCCCCTCGGCCACTTCGGCCATGGTGTCGCGCAGTCGGCCAAGCAGTTTTCTGCTTTCGCTTTCAAGACCATCGGGCATGTGGTGTCTGCTCCATTGTTCCTTGTTACCAGCTATAGGCGAGTTGTCAGGGAAAGGAAAAGCGGAATGCGCGGCATTCTCCGCGTGAAAACGATAACACGCGGGCTTGCGCGGCCCGCGTGTGCTTTTCGTAAAATTCTTGCCGAAATTTGACTGGGTCTGGGGGCCTCAGGCCGCCTTGTCCAGATCAAAGGCGTCATGCAGCGCCTGCACCGCCAATTCCATGTATTTGCGGTCGATCAGCACCGAGATCTTGATCTCGGAGGTGGTGATCACCTTGATGTTGATGCCTTCATTGGCCAGCACCTGGAACATCTTGGCCGCGACGCCCGTGTGGCTGCGCATGCCGATGCCGACGACCGAAATCTTGCACACGCCTTCATCGGCGATAATATCGTGGAAATTGATATCGCCCTTGGCTTTGGCGTCCTGCATCGCCTTTTCCGCGCGCGCGACCTGATTGGTCGGGCAGGAAAAGGTCATGTCCGTGCGACCTTCTTCGCTGATGTTCTGCACGATCATGTCGACGTTCACACCGGCATCGGCCAGCGGCGTAAAGATCGCCGAGGCTATCCCTGGGCGGTCAGCGACAGAAACGAGGGTCATCTTGGCCTCGTCGCGGGAATGGGCCACACCGGCCACAACGTTGCTTTCCATGATTTCCTCCTCGTCGCAGACCAGCGTGCCTGCCTCGTCCGATTGTTCCTCGAAGCTGCTGAGTACCCGCAGCCTGACTTTGTAGCGCATTGCCAACTCGACCGAACGGGTCTGAAGCACCTTGGCGCCCAGAGAGGCCAGTTCCAGCATCTCTTCAAAGGCGATCCTGTCCAGTTTGCGGGCCTTGTCGCAGATCCGCGGGTCGGTGGTATAGACGCCGTCCACATCGGTGTAGATGTCGCAACGCTCGGCGCCGAAGGCTGCTGCAAAGGCCACAGCTGTGGTGTCGCTGCCGCCCCGGCCCAGCGTGGTGATCCGGCCTTCGGATGACACGCCCTGAAACCCCGCCACGACAGCCACGCGCATACCTTCACCGAATTTTGCGGTGATATTTGCAGGTGGGATGTCTTCGATGCGTGCGTTTGCATGGGCGTTGGTCGTGAGGACCGGAACCTGCCAGCCTTGCCAGCTGCGTGCGGGCACGTCCATTTCCTGCAAGGTCAGTGCCATGAGGCCCGCGGTGACATTTTCGCCGGACGAGACAACCGCGTCGTATTCGCGCGCATCGAACAACGGCGAGGTTTCTTCGACGAAGCCCACCAGCTTGTTGGTTTCGCCCGACATGGCAGAAACGATGACGATAACGTCATAGCCTTTTGCCACTTCGACGCCGACGCGCTTGGCGGCGCGGCGGATGCGATCCAGCGTGGCGACAGAGGTGCCGCCGAATTTCATGACAAGAACGGGCATGGTACTTCCCCGGATTACGTTGCGCGGGGTTTAGGCGTGCCGGGCAAAAAGGGCAAGATGGTAAAGCTGCCGCAGTGTCGTGCGATGCGGTCCTTGGCGCGGATTTCAGGGCCGCTTGATTTTCGCATCAAGAAACAGGCGCTACGTCCTGTAATCGACCGCGCTAAACCCCTCGGGGCCGGAAACATGTGTCTCCATCCCCGGCACCACATCTGTATTCTGCGCGCTGACCGCCAGCCAGCCGGACGCAAATCGTTGCAGGACAAAGGTCAGAATGGTCTGGCGCGGCCCGGCGGTGCTGCCATCCGGCGCGCGCTGGCCCGACAGTCGGAACCGGCAGCGCAGCACCGCCACGTCTTCGCCGATCCGGCGGCATTCCGTTCGGCCGGGTGACAGCTCGGTCTCGGCGAAAAAGCTTTTCAACGCATAGTCGTGGGGTTTGGCAATGGCCGCGCTCCCATGCCACCAAAGCCCGGTGACATTGACGAAATCAGCATCTTCGGTGAACAGCGCCGCAATGCGCGCGCCATCCCTTGTGGCCCAAGCCTGCGCAAAGGCCTTGGCAAAGCCTTCAGGCGCGGGTTGCGGATCAGAAGGGATGGGCGCGGCCATCCCATGTCTCAAAGCAGCCGGTGGTCTCAAGGGAAAGCGCGTCGATCCGGGCGATCAGCCCTTCGGCGGCCTCTTGTTCGGAAATGTCAGCCGTAGAGCCGCCCATATCCGTGCGCACCCAGCCGGGGTGATAAATGCCAACCGCGATGCCTTGTCCTTTCAGATCGACGGCCAGATTGCGCCCAAGGTTCAGCGCTGCCGCCTTTGAGGCCCGATAGATGTAGCTGCCCCCCGGTGCGCGGGTGTCCGAAGCCATCTGGCTGGAAATGATCGCAATGCGCGGGGATGCCGCCATCTGCAGGTTGGGCAACAGTGCCTGAATGGTCAGGAAAACACCGGTGACATTCACCGCAAAGCTTTGGGCCCACATTTCTGGCGCGTAGCCATCGGCAAGGCTTTGCCCCTTGTCCAGATAGACGCCCGCATTGCAGACCACCACGTCCAGCGCTTGCCCCTCAAGCTGCGCGGCAAGATCCCGATGGGCCTGAGGGTTGGCGACGTCCAGTTCCAGAAAGCCCTCATGCCCGCGTGCAGTTCCGAAAACCTTGTCGCCACGCGCCGCGAACCCCGTTTTCAGGGCCGCGCCGATCCCCCGGTTGGCGCCGGTGATCAACACATCCATCAGTTGCTTTTCCTTGTGGGGGTAAAGGGGAGAGGCGCGATGGGAATGCCGTCCTCGATCAGCGCCTTTGCTTCTTCTCCGCGGGCTTCGCCCCAGATGGCGCGCTCGGGCGTTTCGCCCAGATGCATGGCGCGTGCCTCTTTGGCGAAGTTTCCGCCAACGTAGTCCGAATTCGCCTCGATATGCGCCTTGAGCTGCGCCAGCGCCTGTTCGGCGGCACCGCTGGCCTGCGACAGAGGCCCCTCTGGCTTGGGTGCAGGCACCTTCGGGTGATCGGCATGGTTGACGCGCGGCGCCATCAGCGCCTTGTCCACATCGGGCGAGCCACAGATCGCGCAGGCCACATGGCCCGCGGTCTTGAGTTTGTCAAAAGCGCTGGCCGACTGGAACCAGCTGTCAAACTGATGTCCGTCGGCGCATTTGAGGCTGTACTGGATCATACCTGTATCCGTTTTCTACGCTATATAGATAACCGTAAAGGCGACGGGTTCAAGTTCGCTTAAGCCGTGGCCAGCTGGTCCAGAAGGCGGGCGCAAAGCTCTGACATATCAATATCCTGATGCAGCGCCTCTTGCGCGGCTTTGCCCGCACGGCGTTGGTCGCTCGGATCTGACAGTGCAAGCAGGGCCTTGGCGAGCGACAAGGCATCGCTGATCTCAACCGCGGCGCTCGCCTTGGCCAAACGCTCAAAGCCCGCACGGTGGTTCACCACATCCGGCCCGTACAGCAGCGCGGCACCGAACTGCGCAGGTTCATAAGGCGTATGCCCGCCGCGATCCGACAGCGTGCCGGCAATAAAGACGCGCCCGGCCAAGGCATACCAGATCGCCATCTCGCCCATAGTGTCCGCCAGATAGACCTGCGCAGTGCCCGGCGCTTCGCCCTTGCTGCGGCGCGCGCAGGTAAACCCATGAGCATTGATCAGTGCCTCAAGGGCATCGCCCCGGCGCGGATGGCGCGGCGCAAGGATCAGTCGCAGGTCCGGGTCGCTGCGCAACGTCTCGGCGTGAGCCTGCAAGACAATCTCATCCTCACCTTCATGGGTCGAGGCCGCCAGCCAGGTCTGATCGCGGTTGAAGGCCGCCCGAAGTGCCTCGTCCGGGACTTGCCCGGCGGGCCGCTGGTAGAGTGCCTTCAGGTCCACCACAGGGCCGCGCGCTTTTTCGGGCAGGCCGAGGTGCGACAACCGGTCCAGGCTACCCTGGTCCTGCGCAATCGCCAGCGTCACATGCGACAGCACGGCGCGGGCAAGGCCGGGCAGGCGGGCCAACCCTTTGGCGGTTCCGGCACTCATTCTTGCGCCTAGCAGGATCACTGGCCCGGGGCTGGCGCGAAAGCGGTGCGGCCAGAGCTCAGATTCAAGCGAGATATGCGCCACAACCCGCCAGTCCCGGATCACGCGGCGGGACACATGACTTAAATCCAGCGGCGCCAGCCGGGCGCTGACACGCGGCAAGTGCCAGCCTTCGACCATCTGCACGCCCGTCTCGGTGTTTGCCGTGACCAGCCAATGCAGGTCGGGCCGCGCTTGCCCAAGTCGTTCCAGCACCGCGCTGGCCGAGGCGAGCTCTCCGTTCGAGGCGCCATGCAGCCAGACGTGTTTGCCTTGAACCGGTGCCATGCCTCGTCCCAGACGCGCACGCCAATATGCGCCCTGTGGTTGGCGCATCAGAACAACGGCTGCAAAAAGGCTGAGCACTATTCGGTAGATCAACACGCCCAAGGGCTCCCTTGTCAAAAGCTGATTAGCGCCATAGGCCGCACGGAGGGGGATTGGCAAGTCAGACGCGCGGCGAAAGGAAGCGGGGATGTGACCCGAAATATACGGATTACGGGGCGTTTGTATGGGGGTCAGATTTGTCGTGGTGAGGTTTTGATTTACATAAATCAGACTTTAATGGCGCAGTTTTACTATAATATTCGTATATTGATTTCATTTAAGCGATATTTTTGGAAAAGCGCGCTCGCGCAGTGCCTTTCGGACCCGAAGTTCTGAGGGTACGGTGTTCACTGGCGGCATCTCCGGATGCGCAAATCGAAAAAGTTAATAAAATCTGATGCTTGTCGAGCCAACTTAAAGAAGCACTGCGGGATTGGGTTTTGTCGTCAAGAACAGCGTATTTTCCAGTCGTCGGAACGCTCTGCAGGCGCAGGTCGATAGGCGCATTGGGCTAAACTTATTGCTCTGGCTCACGACTTTCCCTGTAATGCGCGTCACATCACTGGGGGTACCGGGCTAAACTAGGAATGAAAAACAGGATGCGGAAGGCACCGAAGATGGATCCCAATGTCACGTCTTGCAGGTTTCTCTGGTCGCGGGGCAAAGCGGGGGAAAAAGCGCGGCCTTTGAAAAGCCGCGCCTCGCTATCGCATATTTTGGTTCTATCGCACGCCAAGGAAGGCCTCGCTGCCTGATATCCTGCCACGCCTTGGGCAGGAGGGCATCGGTGGCACACCAATGGCACGACGCTTTTGAACAGTTCAAGCCCGTCTGCGAGACCCACCGTCAAGGTGACACCGTCCAGCGTCAGGACATTGCCGTTTGCGAAGTCAAGAACGACGCTGCCAGAGCCATCAATACTGGAGAACTGATCCACAACCTCGGCTTCGGTCAGGCCATAGGCGCAAATCCATGGCACCCAGCGGCAGGCCAGCTTGTTGTGTGCGACATCTCAGGACCTATTTTGTTGAAAAACTCGCCCTTGATCGAAGGGGCGTCGGCTGATTCAATTCCTGCGTTGGATGGGAGGATCG
>NZ_JBMPIX010000040.1:0-17595 GCF_049341065.1 Pacificoceanicola algae
GTCATTGGTGATGTTACAGCACCCAATGTGGCACATTGCGATGCCGGAAGCGGGAGCCATCCATCCCATCAGTGGCGTTTGCCATTCACCTCCACCGCTTCCAACGGTTGTATAATGTCTTGTGCGGACCATACTCTTTCGGCGCATCTCGCCACCGTAAGCCATTGCGGTTGATGAAGATAATACCGCTCAAGACGCGCCTATCGTCCACCCGAGCCTTGCCGTGGGACTTCGGGAAATAGGGTTCAAGACGCATCATCTGCTCGTTGGTCAGCCAGAAAAGATCAGACATGTCAGCGCTCCATTTTCGGAGCCGTGAATCACGCAAAGGACGTGAAATCAATGGGTCCTGACCCAAAATCAACAGTCCCGCGACATGCGAAGAAAGACCCCCTATTTCCTGCCAAGTTCGCTTTTCTGACCTTGCGTGGAAGATGTGGGTGATTGGAAATGTCCCACCTGGGCGCTGAGGAGATCAAAGCCTGACAGGGCGGAGACCTCAGGTATCGCAGCCCTGGCTGGCTTTGCGTTCGGCGATGCGTTTGCGGTCAGCCAGTGTGTTCCAGTCAGTGTTCCGACGCCCATTCTTTTTGTAGTTTTTTTTGCGCTGACGGGTTTGTCCTTCGGCGGGGTCGCAACTTTCTCTTGCACTTTCTTGATGTGGGCCAGCACAGCGCTGAGATGCTTGTTCTCCGTGATCGTTGCGTGGGTAACCCGCTGCTGATGTGGGTCGATGATGCTGCAGGGCAGGGCAATGCCTTTGGCACGCACCTGGATGCGCCCATCCGGCATCTCGTAGACATCGACGTATTTGCCGACCAAGTCACGCGTCAGATCATTGACCGCCAGCCGGATGCGCTTGCGGTCTTACTTCAGCGTCAAATCCTTGGTGACATAGCGTTTGTCGCGGAGACAAAAGACTTCCGCGAGGCGATCCGGCTCAATGTTCAAAGCACGATGCAGATTGTTTGGCTTGGCGGGAACCTTTGCAAACTTCGCGTTATAGCATTCAACGAAGCCCACCAGAAATGCGTTGCCATCTGCCATGTTGGTGACCCGCAATGCGCAGCTCCATGACCAACCTGTCTTGCAATGTTCGGTCACGCGTTCGACAAGCCCTTTGGCCTTGGATGAATGGGCACAGATGATCTCGATGGTCAGTTCAGCCAAGGCTCGCCCGAATTACGTCATCCCCGTCATGTGTTCGTTGGGCTTTGGATTGCGAAACACAGTGTGCTTAGCGCTGTAAAATGCGACCGGGCGACCGTGCTTCAACAGATAGCTTTCCAGGCCTTCGAAGTAACTGAACGTGCTCTCGGATATCACAAACCGCAGTCCATCAACGTACTGTTCGCGTCGTCGATGAAGACGAGCAGGTCGCAGGGATCGCCCCGATCCTCGAACCACCGATGATCAGACCCGTCTATCTGGATCAATTTACCGAAGCACTCCCGGTGCAGTCTGAGCTGATGGAACGTGCGTCATTGTTTGCGGGATAGCCAAATCCCATCCTCGACCATCCACTTGCGAACAGTCTCACGAGAAACCTTCAACCCGTGATGTTCAGCCAGCATTTCAGAAGCCACTGTCGGCCCGAAATCCGCGCAATCATCTTTGATGAGGCTCAGAGCGTAATCGCGCTTGGCTTTGTGGATGCGGTTGTTCGGAGGTTTGCCGCGCCGTCCTGACGATACCGCTTCAACAGCCGGAAAGTCTGCCGACGCGTCAGCTCCAAAATGCCCGCCGCATTATCGATGCTCAGTCGACCATTACCGACCTGCACCAGAACCTCCACACGGTTCAATTCGCGCTCGCTCATAACCACCCATCCCATGTCTGCTCATCCTCAGTCATTTTTGAGGGCAGGGTGACATTCCTGAATTGCTCATGGGTGACATTTTAGCTTTGCGGCTACACCGATAAGATACCGATAATCCTGATTATGTAATAAATCTGATCGTACGACTTGCCGTGTCTCAACAACATCCGGCCAAAAGGTATGCATACATACCTTTCCTCTTTCAAGATTAATAAGTATAGATACTAATAATCATAGGGGATTCTTTGGAGAGGAGAATAGGACCATGCAATATTACATTGACGGATTCAGATCTGGCGATCCCGACGTCAAACCAGCCGCACTTGGTTTGGATGGGACTTCCACTGGCCGCCGCGCAATCGCGCAAAAAGTCGATGTTTTGATCGCAGGCTGTGGTCCGGCCGGGCTTTGCCTTGCGGCGCAATTGGCAGGTTTTCCAGAAATCTCGACGATGATCGTTGAGCCGAAGCAGGGGCCGATGGAGAAAGGTCAGGCTGACGGCGTCAGTGTCCGCTCAATGGAGATGTTCCAAGCCTTCGGTTTTGCTGAAAAGATCAAGCGTGAAGCATATTGGGTGAACCAGACGACGTTTTGGAAACCAGATCCCGCCAAACCGCAAGATATCCATCGCGTCGGGATCGCGCAGGACGTGGCCGACGACCAATCGGAGATGCCGCACACGATCTTGAATCAGGCCCGGGTTCACCAGCTCTTTCTTGAAGTGATGAAAAACGCCCCTACCCGGCTGGAGCCAAATTACGGGCTTCGCGTCAGGGACCTGACAGTTGATACCAGCACCAAGGACCACCCGGTCACCGTCACTTTGGAACGCGTCGGCGTAGATGACGGCACGGGCGAAACTGTCACGGTGCGTGCAAACTATGTTGTCGGCTGCGATGGGGCCCGCAGCGCGGTGCGTGAGGCGATCGGCGGCAAGCTTCACGGTGACGCCGCGCATCAAGCCTGGGGCGTGATGGATATTCTAGCCAATTCGGATTTCCCCGATCTCCGGCGGAAATGCCTGATCCAGTCGGCGAAGGAAGGCAATATCCTGATCATCCCGCGCGAGGGCGGCTATCTGTTCCGGATGTATGTCGAACTCGACAAGCTCAACCCGGACGAGCGGGTCTCGAACCGCAACCTGACGTCTGACCATATTATCGCCGCCGCCAACCGGATCATGTGTCCCTACACCATCGACGTCAAAGAGGTTGTCTGGTGGTCGGTCTACGAGATCGGCCACAGGTTAACCGACAAATTCGACGATGTGCCCTTCGGCGAAACCGCGACCCGCACGCCGCGTGTATTTACCGCTGGCGACGCTTGTCACACCCACAGCCCGAAGGCCGGTCAAGGTATGAACGTGTCCATGGGCGACACCTTCAATCTGGGCTGGAAGCTGGCACATGTTCTGACGGGCCGGTCAGATCCGAGCCTTCTGCACAGCTATTCCGCAGAGCGTCAGCTGGAAGCCAGGCGGCTGGTCGAAACCGACCACCAATGGGCCCGCATCATGAGCGCTCCGCCGGGCGAATCCGAACTTGATGGCAGCGAAATGCCCCGGTTTCAGAAGCAGTTCATCGAGAACCTCGAGTTTACGGGCGGCCTTGCCGTTCACTACGAGCCGTCTTTGATCGTCGCCATGCCGGACCATCAGGGGCTTGCCACCGGGCAGATCATTGGCAAACGGTTCCACTCCGCTCCGGTCTTACGGCTTGCCGATGCCAAACGGATGCAATTGGGACATGTTGCCGAAGCGGATGGGCGTTGGCGGATCTACGCCTTTGCGGGAAAAGAGGACCTAGGGCAGACCACGCCCGGAATTCTGGAACTATGCACTTATCTTGAAAATGATCCGGCCTCGCCTGTGCGCCGCTCCACGCGCCCCGACGAAGATATCGATGGCCTGATCGACGTGCGGGCAGTCTTTCAGCCGGATTTCACGGGGCTCGACTTCGAAAGAATGCCTGCCCTTCTGCGCCCCGCCAAAGGTCGATACGGTTTGCGCGATTTCGAAAAGGTATTCTGCGTGGATCATAAAAGCGGCGATGACATCTATGACATGCGCGGGATTGACCGCGAAAATGGCTGCATGATCGTTGTCAGGCCGGATCAATACGTGGCGCACATTCTTCCCCTGAACGCCACCACGGACCTGTCGGCCTTTTTTGAAGGTATCTTTTGCCGGGACCCGTGAAGTGTCCTGCTTTACACGACGGCGTTAGGCGCCGCGCATAGAATTTGCGGAGTGCTTGGGCGCATTCAGGATGGCACGCCAATAGAACAGGTTCGGCAGGAATATCGTGATGCTCGGCACTTGGCGCCGAGGACCTGCTTCATTAGCATCAGCAAGAAGAACGGTACGGTGCCCTTGATCGCTTCACCCACCGGGAGCCGGCAGCCGCGCCATAATCCGAAGATAGGGTCAATCCTGAACCGGGAGTAGGCTTTCAAGAAAACCTAATGCGTGTCCTGCGGCCAGGGTGAATTTAACGCTTTTTCCACCTCTGCCTGCACGCTTGCTACTGCGGACTTGAGCTCCAAGATGAACGCAAGGCCTGCCATGGATTGCGTTGCATAGCCGGGCACCAGGATCGAGACGTGGCTTGAGATTCTGGGGCTAAACCGCCGAAACGCCAGTCCGCTGCTGCTGGGCGCGTGAAGAATGTGGCTGTAGGCCGTGATCATGTCACCAACCATCACGCAAGCGCCCGCCGCGACGAATTGCAGCCCAGGCAAAAACGTCCGCAATTCGAACCGTTTATTGAACCGATTGCCAGTCGTGCGAAATGCTGCCTCGGTCTGTATGGCGGTCCCGTGCGCATCGAACAGGACCGCCATCGGGCGGCCATCAAGATCGTCCGGAGTAATCACGGATTTTTCTGCCAAAGGGTCATCTGCGGGCAAGATGCAGACACATTCCATATCGTAGTCGGTCTGGTGGATCGAGGCACGGGGTTTGGGAGTTTCCGAAAATCCTATGTCGAATTGCTGCGAGGCAATCAAATCCTCGATCACGTCCGACGACCGCATGATCAGCGACACTTCAAGCTCGTCCCGCCCTTGCAGGAACCGTGTCAGAAGCTTGGGGAGGAAGACGCTTGAAGCCGCTGGGTGGCACGCGATCTTGAGCTTGCCTGACTGAAGTGAGCTGATCCGCTCAAGCGTACGTTCGGTGCGCTCCACGCGATCCAGAATGTCTTCGCATTCTTCCAAAAAGAATTGCGCTTCA
Organism: Pacificoceanicola algae; assembly: GCF_049341065.1. Taxonomy (NCBI): domain Bacteria; kingdom Pseudomonadati; phylum Pseudomonadota; class Alphaproteobacteria; order Rhodobacterales; family Roseobacteraceae; genus Pacificoceanicola; species Pacificoceanicola algae. The sequence continues at coordinate 5,052 of NZ_JBMPIX010000040.1, forward strand.
GGGGTCGGGATCAGCTTACCATGTGTGCGCAGGAACAGCGAAAACCCGAGCTGATCTTCAAGCGTTTGCACCATGATCGAAATGGCAGGCTGCGTGCGCCCGACAGCGCGCGCCGCCTGACTGATCGAGCCAGCGCGCATGATCTCGCGGAAGGTCGAAAGTTGGCGGAGTGTCAAATTCATGGGCATAAATCAAATCTATGAGTTCAGAGATATTTTTAAATTGATTTAATACCTCCCGTCCAGTGAGATTACGGGGTGGCCGCGCTTCATGACGATTTGGCCCTGGGGGTATACATGGACAGATTCGCGAAATATCTGCTGACGGCGCTGATTTGCGCGGTGGCTTTGGGCCAGTTCGTGCAGGTGATCACGCGCTATGTCTTGCAGGTGCCGGTGATGGGCTTGGAAGAGACGATGGCCTTCCCGACGGTGTGGCTATATATCCTCGGCTCCGTCAACGCATCGCGCGAGAACACGCACATCCGCGCCAACGTGTTGGAAATCGTGATCAAGACAGAACGCGGCCACACCATCCTGGCGATTGTCGGCGAAATCATCAGCCTGATCGTTGGCCTGTGGCTGTTGTCATGGGCCTGGGAATACACCCGTTACGCGTGGCGCGTCTGGCGCGAGAGCCCGACGCTTTACATCCCGACATTCTATTCTGACGTGGCGCTGGTCGTCGGTCTGGGCCTGATGATGGTCTACACCGCATGGCACCTTTTGAACCACGTTCGCAGCCTGCGCATGGGAGACCCCGCATGATTGAGATCGCCCTGCTCGCTATCGGCCTGTTGGTCATCACGCTGACGCTGGGCGTGCCGCTGCCCTATTGTTTCGGTTCTGCCCTGATGGTGATGTATTTCCTCGGCGGTGTGACGATGAAAGGCATGATGCTTTGGGGCGTTCAGCAATTGGGCAACCCGGTTCTGTTGGCCATTCCGCTGTTTGTTCTGGCTGGCACGATCATGTCGGAAAGCGGGATCGCGGCCTCTTTGTTGCGTTTTGTGAATGCCTTTATCGGCCATGTGCGTGGCGGGCTTGGGGTTGTGGCGGCTGTGTCCTGTGCTGTCATCGGCGCGATTTCCGGCTCTGGCCTGACAGGGATTGCCGCCATTGGACCACTTCTGATCCCCGAGATGGAAAAGCGCGGCTACCCACGGGAATATGCCACCGCTTTGATCGCCAATTCCTCGATCCTTGGCCTGCTGATCCCGCCATCGGTGACGATGATCGTATATGGCTGGGTCACCGACACCTCGATCCTGGCTTGCTTTCTGGCGACGCTTGGGCCGGGTTTGCTGATCATGACAGCGTTTTCCGTGATCAACCTTTTCATGGCGCGCAAATTCGATCTGATCCTTGACGACAAGCCGTCCTTTTCAGAACTTTCCGGCGAAGTCGCGCGCCGTGGCATTCACGCCTTCCCCGCGCTTCTGATGCCGGTCATCATCCTAGGCGGCATCTATGGCGGCGTGATGACGCCGACCGAAGCCGCCGCCGTTGCGGTGATATACGCCGTTCCGGTGGGCTTTCTAATCTACAAAGGCCTGCGTTGGGAAAACTTCTTTGCAGCGGGCAAAGAGGCTGCCACGGCCGTAGGCGCGATCATGATGATGATCCTGTTCTCGATGATCCTTAGCCAGATGTTCGTTTATGAAAGTATCCCGCAGCAATTGGTGCAGGGCATCTTCTCGATCACCGAAAACAAGGTGCTGCTGCTGATCCTCATCAACATCATGCTGTTTCTGGTCGGCATGGTCGTCAACGATGTCACGGCGATCATCCTGATTGCACCGCTTCTGTTGCCGCTGATGAGCGCGATTGGCGTCAGTCCCGTGCAATTCGCCGCCATCATGGGTGTGAACACGGCGATGGGGGGCGTGACACCGCCCTATGCCTCAATCCTGTATCTGGGTGCGCGAATTGGCAACGTAAAGGTGACCAAAGTCATTCCTCCCGCCATGAAACTCATCCTGTTCGGCTATGTGCCTGTGGTCTTCCTGACCTCGCTCTGGCCTGACCTGTCTCTCTTCCTGCCGCGTTTCTTTGGATACGACGTGGCTCCCTGACATCACGAACACTGCAACTCAACTCGGAGGATACCAAAATGAAACATGCACTCCTGACCACGGCGACAGCCGCTCTGATGGCCCTTGGCAGCCTTGCCAGCGCGGCTGACCTGAAAATGAGCCACGTGCGTCCGCAAGACGCCACCATCGACATGGAACTGCGCGCCTTTGCAACCGCCGTTGATGAAGCCACCGGCGGCGACGTGAAAATCAATATCTTCCCGGCCTCGGCGCTTGGCGACTACACGACCGTGCAGGAACGGATCAGTGTGGGAGCGATCGACATGGCGACACAGCCCGCCGCCACCGCTGCTGACCGTCGTATGCAGATCAGCTCATTCCCCTATCTTGCAGGCAACTGGGATCAGGCCCGCGCGGTCTATGGCCCCGGCGGCGTGGTACGTGAAACCATGGCTGGTCTTTATGCCGAACAGGACGTCACCATGCTGGCCGCCTACCCGGTCTATTTCGGCGGCATCGCGCTGAACGTTGCAAATGACTCCCCCGGCTCGGTCGAGCCCAATGGCATCAAGGTCCGCGTCCCCGGCATCAAGAGCTTTCAGCTGACAGGTGAGGCCTTGGGCTATATCCCTGCGCCGATCCCCTTCTCCGAAGCCTTCACCGCCGTTCAAACCGGTGTCGTTGATGGCGTGATCGGTTCGGGCGCGGAAGGCTATTATGCCTCGTTCCGCGATGTGACCAAGACATACATCCCTGCCAACACCCACTTTGAAGTTTGGTACATGATCATCTCGAACGAAAGCCTGGCCGCCCTGTCGGAAGAAGATCAGGCCGCACTGAAAGAGCAAGCCGCCGCCTTTGAAGCCACCCGCTGGGAAGTGGCCGAAGCCGATCAGGGCAAGAACGAGCAACGCCTTGTCGATGAATTGGGTGCCACCGTGGCCGAGCTGAGCGACGCCGATCTGGCGGCGATGGCCGAAAAGGTCCGTGCTGAAGTGTGGCCCGCTGTTCTGGAAGATGTCGGCGTCGAGTGGGGTCAGGCGATCCTTGACAAAGTCGCCGCTGCTGGCAACTGATCGCTATATCGTCAGGGCGGCGCGGGTCGCCCTGACCGTCGCACTCTCGCCATTGGAATGATGCCATGGACACCGATTACGCCATTATCGGAGGAGGGGTTGTTGGCCTTTCCGTCGCCTGGGGGTTGCTCCGACGTGGACGCTCGGTGACGATTTTGGACGGCGATGACGGGTCTTTCCGGGCCAGCCTTGGAAATTTCGGACTGGTCTGGGTGCAATCCAAAGGCATGAACCAGCCGCGTTATGCCCGTTGGTCGCAGGAATCGGCGGAAATATGGGCCGCCTTCGCTGCTGAACTGGGAGATGCCACCGGTCAAGCCGTTCCGCTTGAACAAAAGGGCGGTTACGATCTGCACTTCTCGGAAGAAACACTTCAGGCGACCGTTGAGAAATACGAGGTCCTGAAGGCCAAGCTGGGCGGCGACTACCCGTACGAGGTGCTTGGGCACAACGCTCTGCGCAAGGAAGAGCCGCACATCGGCCCGAAGGTTGTCGGGGCGATCCTGCATCATCAGGACGGTCACGCCAACCCTTTGAAACTGCTGAAAGCCTTGGCCGCTGACGTGCGCCGCATGGGCGGGCGGGTGCTGGTCGGTAAGACCGTAACAGAAGTGACCAAGCCAGACGCCTTTCGCATCACCTGCGCCGATGGCACCACCGTCGGGTCGGAAAAGGTTGTACTGTCCGCCGGGCTCGGAGCCGCGCAGCTCGGTCCCTCTATGGGGTTCAAAGCGCCGATCCGCCCACAGCGCGGTCAGGTTCTGATCACCGAAAAGCTGCCGAAACTGATCAACCGCCCGTCGCTGATCGCACGACAGGTCGATGAGGGCGGCATCCAGATCGGGGCCACCAACGAAGAGGTTGGCCGTGATGACCGCGTTACGCAGCCGGGCTTGTCCGGCCTCGCCGCCGAAGCGATTGCCGCCTACCCTGCGCTGGCCCGTGCGCAGCTTGTGCGTTCCTGGGGGGCGCTGCGTATCCTCTCGCCCGACGGACTGCCGATTTATCAGCAAAGCGCCCAGATGCCGGGGGCTTACCTTGTGACCTGTCATAGTGGCGTCACGCTTGCAGCCGCTCATGCCCGTCTTTTGCCCGAATGGCTGGAAGGCACCGGGGCCGCGCCAGATCTGGAGGTGTTCAGTGAAGACCGTTTCGCCGTTTCTTGAACTCGAAGAACCGGCGCGTGTGGAGGTGTCCTTTGATGGCGTGGCGCTCAGCTTGCCAGAAGGGGCGAACCTTGCCGCGTCATTGCTGGCCGCCGGCATTGGTACCTTTCGCGTGACGCCTGTATCCGGCGCGCCGCGCGGTCCGTTTTGCATGATGGGCGCCTGTTTCGACTGTCTGGTCGAAATTGACGGCGTCACGCGGCAGGCCTGCATGATCGAGGTAAAGGAAGGTCTGGAGATCACCCGCCCGCGCCGCGATGAGGCTTTCATATGACCCGCTGTGACCTTGTCATCATCGGGGCTGGCCCTGCCGGCATGGCCGCGGGCGCACAAGCGGCCGCTTTGGGGCTAAAAGTGACCCTTCTTGACGAACAGCCCCGGGCCGGTGGGCAGATCTACCGCGATGTCGACCGGGTCGCGCCTCTGCGCGGCGGCATTCTGGGCGCGGATTACACCCGTGGCAGGGCGCTTACCGCCGGTTTGCGGCACGCCGCAATTACGCATATCACCGGCGCTGTAGTCTGGGCCATTGAGGGCCAATTCCGTGTCTCTTACACCCGCGACGGGCGCGGCGCACAGATCGACGCCGATCGCGTCTTTCTAGCCACCGGCGCCTTGGAGCGGCCCATGCCCTTGCCCGGCTGGACCCTACCGGGCGTGATGACCGCCGGGGCCGGACAAATCCTTCTCAAGCAATCAGGCGTTCTGGCGCACAACGCGGTGCTGATCGGGTCTGGCCCGCTGCTGTATCTGATCGCGGCACAGATGGTGCGGGCGGGTAAACCGCCTGCCGCAATGGTCGAGACGCAAACACGCCGTGATTTCATCGGCGCGGCGCGGCACATCGGCGGCGCCTTGCGCGGCTGGCGGTACATGGCCAAGGGCCTGCGGATGCTCTCCGAGATCGCCCGCGCCCGCGTACCGCGCTACACGGGTGCGACAGGGATTGCCGTTGAAGGCACGGACAAGGCCGAGGCAGTGACTTTCACCAGCAAGGGCCGATCACATCGCATCGCCTGTGAGACTGTCTTTTTGCACCACGGGGTTGTTCCCAACACCCAAGCCGCACGGTCTCTGAACATCGCGCACGCATGGGATACGGCGCAGCGGTGCTTTGTCCCACAGCTTGATGACTGGGGCCAAAGCGACAAGGCTGGCGTCTTTATTGCAGGCGATGGTGCTGGCATCGGCGGAGCCAAGGCAGCGGAATACGCTGGAACGCTGGCCGCGCTTCAGATCGCGTTTGAGGCCGAGCGTTTGACCCGCGCGGACCGTGACCGCCGCGCCGCTGGGCCGCGGGCAAAGCTGGCGCGGGAACTGGCGGCTCGACCGTTCCTTGATGCCGCCTACCCTCCCTACGCCGAGGCACTGTTGCCTGATGATTCCACCCTGATTTGCCGCTGCGAAGAGGTCACGGCAGGCGACATTCGCAGCTATGCGAAACTGGGGTGCATCGGGCCGAACCAGACCAAGGCCTTTGGACGCGCGGGGATGGGTCCCTGCCAAGGACGTTATTGCGGGCTGAGCGTGACGGCGCTTTTGGCCGACGCCACAGGGCAGACCCCGGATGAAACCGGATATTACCGCATTCGCCCGCCGCTCAAACCCGTGACTTTGGGCGAGCTTGCAGCCATGGACAACATCACGCCGGATGCGCCGGAACAGGAGAGACCACAATGATCGACCGGATCGACACAAGCGCCCGCATGAGCAAGATCGTCAAGCACAATGGCGTGGCGCATCTATGCGGTCAGGTCGGCGACGGCGCAAGCGTGGCGGAGCAAACTCGCGAGTGCCTGTCGCGCGTCGATGCGCTGCTCATCAAGGCAGGGTCTTCGCGTGAACAGATGCTGCAAGCGGTGATCTGGTTGGCCGATATGGCTGACTTTGCCGAAATGAACGAAGTTTGGGACGCATGGGTGCCCGCAGGTCACGCCCCGGCGCGCGCATGTGGCGAGGCAAAGCTTGCCCGCGCCGAGTTGAAAGTGGAAATCATCGTTACCGCTGCGTATTAAGTCGCGCGGACAGGGATCATCGCGTCACCGGAAAGACATTTGTTTTCTTGACGATACCGTAGACAAAGCTGCTGTCGATCGAGGCAATGCCGCCGATCGGATGCAGTTTGCGGCGAACGAAGGTTTCATAGTCGGTCAGGTCCGCCACGACCACGCGCAGCAGATAGTCCGATGCTCCTGTCATGACGAAACATTCCAGCACCTGATCGACCCGGCTGATGTCAGCCTCGAACTGCTTGACCGTTGCTTCGGTATGGCTATTCAACCTGACGTGCACGAAAACGGTGACCGGCAGACCATATGCTTCGGCATCTATGTTGGCGCTGTAGCCAGTGATGACACCGCTTTCCTCAAGCAGCTTGAGCCGTCTCAGACAGGGCGAGGGCGACAGGTTCACCTCTGCCGCTAGGTCTTGATTCGTCATGCGACCGTTGCGCTGAAGCGCTCGAATGATCTGTTGGTCTTTACTGTCGAGTTTTTTCATGTTCATAGCATATAATGCCAAGAATACATTCATGATAGGCATAAGTTGAAATCATCTGGTCCATAAATTGCCATATCGTGCCTCCTGAACCTCAAGGAGACTCGACATGCGCAACCGCCCCGACAGCTTTTCCACTTTGGCCATTCACCACGGGTATGATCCGATGGAAAACGAGGGCGCGCTGACGCCGCCGTTGCACCTGACCTCCACCTACGCATTCGAGACAGCGGAAGCCGGCGGCGAGATGTTCGCAGGCGACCGCCCCGGGCACATCTATTCGCGCATCTCAAACCCCACATGCGATCTTCTGGAACGACGGATCGCGGTGCTTGAGGGCGCCGAGGCTGGCTTGGCGCTGGCCTCTGGCATGGGCGCGATAACGGCCACGATGTGGACGTTGCTGGCCCCGGGTGACGAAGTGATCCTCGACAAGACGCTTTATGGCTGCACGTTTTCCTACATGCGGCACGGGCTTGCCAAGTTCGGCGTCACCGTCACCCATGTGGATCTGACGACACCCGAGAACCTTGCCACGGCGATCAGCGAGAAAACCAAGGTTGTTTATTTTGAAACCCCTGCCAACCCCAACATGCGTCTGGTCGATATCAAGGCGGTGTCAGATATCGCGCATACACATGGGGCGCATGTGGTTGTCGATAACACCTATGCGACGCCCTACCTGACCCAGCCCATCAAGCATGGCGCGGATATCGTACTGCATTCGGCGACCAAATACCTGGGCGGTCACGGGGATGTGGTTGCAGGGCTGTTGGCGGGATCGGCCGAGCTGGTCTCGGAAATCCGCCTGTACGGGATGAAGGACATGACCGGCGCTGTCATGGCACCGTTCAACGCAATGCTCATCCTGCGCGGGATCAAGACGCTTGAGTTGCGTATGGACCGCCATTGCAGCAGCGCCGCGACAGTTGCCAAGATGCTGGAACAATCGAGCGCCGTGCAAAAAGTCTGGTATCCCGGCCTGAGCAGCTTTGAGCAGCACCATCTGGCCAAGCGGCAGATGTCCCAGTTCGGCGGCATGATCGCCTTTGAGCTAAAGGGCGGGATCGAAGCCGGGCGCGCCATGATGAACAAACTGCAGATAATCAAACGTGCGGTGTCTCTGGGCGATGCCGAAACACTGGTGCAACACCCTGCCAGCATGACGCATTCGACCTATACGCCCGAAGAACGCGCCCAGCACGGCATCAGCGAAGGGTTGGTGCGCCTGTCAATCGGACTCGAAGGGATCGACGATGTGATCTACGATCTGGAGCAAGCTCTGCCAAAACCCCAAATGCGCACCGCAGCATAAGGAACGTCACGATGTCCGCAGACCTGAAAGCCATCGAGCAGCGTTTGTTGTGGCTGTCCCACTGGATGATCCACCACGCAAACCACATTCGCCCTAAGGTGGACGGCATCAAGGTCGGCGGGCATCAGGCCTCTTCTGCGTCGATGGTGTCGATCATGACGGCCCTGTATTTCAAAGCGCTGCGGCCCGAAGACCGCGTGGCCGTCAAGCCGCATGCCTCGCCGATCTTTCACGCTATCCAATACCTCATGGGGAACCAGACCCGCGAAAAGATGGAAAACTTTCGCGGATTTGGCGGGGTGCAAAGCTATCCCAGTCGCACCAAGGATGTGGACGATGTCGATTTCTCGACCGGGTCCGTTGGCCTTGGGGTTGCGATCACCTCCTTCGCCTCCCTGATTCAGGACTATGTGCAGGCCAAACCCTGGGGGCCCAAGCAGAAACCGGGGCGCATGATCGCATTGGTTGGTGACGCGGAACTGGACGAAGGCAATATTTATGAGGCTTTGCAAGAGGGCTGGAAGAACGACCTGCGCAATTGCTGGTGGATCATCGACTACAATCGCCAGTCCCTTGACGGGATCGTGCGCGAGGGGTTGTTCGGGCGGGTCGAAAAGATCTTTGACGCCTTCGGTTGGGACGTCGTTCGGGTCAAATACGGGGTGCTCCAGCGCGCCGCCTTCAAGGAGCCGGGCGGAGACAAACTGCGCCAGTGGATCGACGATTGCCCCAATCAGCTTTATTCGGCGCTCACTTTCATGGGCGGCGCAGTGTGGCGGCAGCGTCTGATGGAGGCCTTGGGCGATCAGGGCGACGTGACCGCCCTGATTGACAGATGCAGCGATGACGAATTGGCCGCTTTGATGGAGAACCTTGGCGGGAACTGCGTCACCACAATGGCCGAGACATTTGCCGCCATCGATCACGATCGCCCGGTCTGCTTTCTGGCCTATACGATCAAGGGATGGGGGACGCCCATTGCAGGCCACAAAGACAACCACGGCGGGTTGATGAACAAAACCCAGATGGCTGAATGGCAGGACTATATGGGCATTCCGAAAGGCGAGGAATGGGAGAAATTCGCCACCATAGCAGACCCGGTCGGTTTTCAGGACATGCTGAACCACGCCCCCTTCTTTGCCAAAGGCCGCCGTCGTTATACGGATGATATCATTGACGTTCCGTCGATTGAGCTATCCCCCGACCGGGAAATCTCGACCCAGATGGCTTTTGGCAAGATCCTCGATGATCTGTCAAAGGGCGACAGCACACTGGCGGAACGCATTGTCACAACCTCCCCGGATGTGACCGGAACAACCAACCTTGGCCCTTGGGTCAACCGCCGCAAGCTCTTTGCACGCGCCCATCAGGCGGATACCTTCAAGGCAGAAAACATACCCTCGACAGCGAAATGGGAATTTACCCCCGACGGCCAACATATCGAGCTTGGCATCGCTGAAATGAACCTGTTTCTACTTTTGGCCGCAGCAGGGCTGTCGCATTCGCTGTTTGGCAAACGCCTGATCCCCATCGGAACGGTCTATGACCCCTTCGTGTCCCGTGGACTCGATGCGTTGAACTATGGCTGTTATCAGGATGCGCGGTTCATGATCGTCGGCACGCCGTCCGGGGTCACCTTGGCCCCGGAGGGCGGCGCGCATCAATCCATTGCATCGCCCTTGATCGGCATGTCTCAAGACGGTCTTGCCGCATTCGAACCTGCGTTTTCTGATGAGCTGGCCGTGATCATGGAATGGGCCTTTGCCCATCTGCAAAAAGACGGCGAAGGCGACCCGGATGAGCGCACATGGCTGCGCGATGAAACCGGCGGCTCTGTCTATCTGCGCCTGACCACCAACCCGATTGAACAACCCGGCAAACGTGTGAACGAGGACTTTCGTCAAGGGGCCATCGACGGCGCCTATTGGCTGCGCAAACCCGGTCCAAACTGTGAAATCGTGATCGCCTACCAAGGCGCTGTCGCCCCCGAGGCCATCAAGGCCGCAGGGGCCATCGCCCAAGAGCGTCGGGATGTGGGTGTTCTCGCGGTGACCTCGGCGGATCGGCTGAACGCTGGCTGGACAGCGGCACAACGGGCGCGGGCTGGCGGGGTCCATGGCGCCCAAGCTCATATCGAAACGCTTCTGGCCGGTGTGCCACGGCACTGTATGCTGATCACCGTGATAGATGGGCACCCTGCAACGCTTTCATGGTTGGGCGCGGTTCACGGACACCGAACCATCTCGCATGGCGTGGAGCATTTTGGACAAACCGGCACGATCGCAGATTTGTACCGACACTTCCGCCTTGATGCACAAGCATTGGTTCAGTCAGCCAGCGAGTTGTCGCAGGGTCGGAAGATCCCTCCAATCATCACCGCTCAGTAGCAACAGCAGGCACCAATCCGGGCGTGCCACGATTTGATCGTAAGATTTCAGCCTTCGCACGACATGTTCAGAAAACATGGTGTTTGCTCAAAGCATCACCTGCGTTGCCATCCAGATGATAGCCATCAGAAGCGGTTGGTGCAGCAGGTATACAACAAGGCTGTGCTGACCGGGCCACGCCAAGGCGCGGGCCGGGAACGATTTTGGCCAAGTCGGCTCCAACCTGTCCATTGGCGCGACTTTGGCGAAAGCAATTCCAAGCAGGAACGCGGCAAACCACGGGACAACAGGGAGAAAATCCAGAGACGCGCGGGCCGCTGTGCTCAACCCCGTCCAAGCCATCAGCGGCGAGGGGAATAACGAACCGCCGACAGTAGCGAAGATACTTATGATGACCGCGGCACCTAGCAGCGCCAACCAAGCCGGTGCAAAGAGGAAGGGCAACCCCAGAAAGCTTGCGGCAGCGATGGCGTGGAGAATGCCAAAATAAATGAATCGGGACGGAAAAACCGCATAGGTGGCCAAGGTCACAAGGCAGGCCGCACCTGCAATCAGAATGAACCGCCGACGCCAAGCCTTGCCATCAAAGCCCCGGGAATGCGCAAGAACGAAACTAACGCCCGATATGAAAATGAAGCTCCCGGCAATGCATCGGGCAAATATGGCCCATCCACCGGTCAGCGTCGTCCCCGAAGCGATCAGCCCAAAAACCTCCATGTCCTTCACGAAATGAAATAGGATCATACCGAGCAGGGCGACTGTTCGCGCAATGTCCAACATGAGAAGCCGACGGCTGGAAACAGGATCGGACGTCACACTATGCCCGTTGCCCTGCGTGGCCCCCTCGCAGTCGTCTGGCCGATTTGTCGCGAAAACCTGCAAATTCCTCTCCAGACCAGTCAGGGAACATCCCGCCGAGCCTCATCCGGACTTGCGACGACCGTTGCGCAACCTGCACAAAAACATGAGGATCGCCAAGTTCAAAACAGGTGCAAGCACTCCGACACTCGGAAGCAAAACTTCAGGAAGCCAGTCGACAAAAAGAAGCCACGGCAGGCCAAGCGGCACGAGGTAAACCGCTGACAACGGGTCCTTTTCCTGACCGAACAGCCCGAAAATACCGATTAAAAGTATAACAAGTGCCAGAACATAAAACACGGAAAACAACCGTATGCCCCACTTGCAGAATGCTTGCACCGTTCGTTGCCCCTTTAATTCCAGATCTCGCAGAGCAACATGTTCAACGAGACCCTTCGATGGTGGGGGAAATTGGTCGTGACCGCAGGCAGGCACAAAGCAAACTTTCGACGTCAAATCCTGACGCAGTGAAAACAGCTTTTTTCACCCGCGGCGACGTCCTTAGCAGTCTTCCGCCGGCAACATGGTCACCGAGGAATAACGGCCATTAGAGGTGACGACCCGGGCACATGCGCCGGTCGAACGGTTGAACCAGTAGGTGGTCAAACCCTCGGTCCTGATCGCCTCATAGCCGAGGTTCTGAATGCCCATCTCGGCCTGTCCGGCGCGCGCACCCTCGAAGGAACTGAGATCATAGGAATTGCCGACTGCAGGTTGCCCTGCTGCGGGTGAACCCGTGTCTTCAACGCAACCGAGCAGCAAGGTCGAAGCGGCCACTCCGGCCGCAAGTTTCAATGTAAATCTCATCCAATCTCTCCGTTTTGTTGGACTGTTCTTAAGCTTCACCCTGGAATTCGACGTCCATGATGTTCCCTGCTCCGTCAGCGCGACAAATCCATGGCGCTCCGTTCGCGTTCTTCAGGAAAACGGCGGTTCCTTCGCTTGACCCTGTGGAATCCGTAACTGTAATTGCGCTAGGCGATACTCCTGACATCTGCGCCAGCCGACTGACACAGGCTTGCTCGACCTGAGAAAGCGTCGCACGGCCATAAGCAACGCCCGAAGACGCACCAGTGTCTTCGACACAGCCGGCGAGCGAGACAAAGGCAGCCAATGGCGCGAGAAATTTCATTTTTCCATTCATGATATGCGCTCTCTTGGTGTTGGTTCACAAGCGTTCCTGTCGGTCAATCAATGCCCATGACGATGTT
>NZ_JBMPIX010000041.1:0-16864 GCF_049341065.1 Pacificoceanicola algae
TGAACCCGACCCATCTGGCACATCAAGATGCTTGCCAACACGCAAGGCCCCAGTTTCCACACAGCCTCGGCCCAGAGGTGCCGTTCGAGGCTCGACCAGCGGATGGCCGGTTTCAACCCTGATTGCTTCCGGGAGATGGTGAGGGAGGGGGCAGTCCAAAGGACTTTGTCGTTCAGGTGGTCAACGTCCAGACCATCCGGGATGCAGTCGTCGAGCCTGGCCGCGAAGCACACTCGGCTGGAGTGATGCGCGTGTCTCAGGCCGGTGCGTAGCGAGGAAACCAAAGGCAACACGTCGTTCCCTTTTCGCTCGGCACAAGATCGACGCGTCCCGCGTGCCTGACCATAACCTGTTCAACGATGGCAAGCCCCAACCCGGTCCCCTCGCCGTACTGCAACTGCGAAAAACGGCGAAAGGCTGTGCTGACCTTGTCGGGTGGGATTCCGAAACCGTCATCCTCGACCGCGATCATGACACACTCCTTGTCTGAAGATGTCCGGACGTTGATCGCGGTCATTTCTCCTCCGCCATGCTTCAGCGCATTCTCGAGGAGATTGATCAAGGCCTCGCCAACGAGAACGGGATTGCCAAGAACCAAAAGAGGTTCCCTGGACGGTGCAAAAGCAAAGTCCAGATCACGAGACAGGGCCTTGGCGGCGAAAGCCCGGCAGACATCCTCGACGACCGTGTTCAGGTCGAAAGGCGCCATTCCCGTACTTTCATCGTATCGCAGACGCTCCAAAGACAACAACTGTTCGGAAAGCCGTGCGGATTTGCGGGCGGCATCTACCAGTTGCTCTTCGCATTGTGCCCGCTCTGCCGTGTCCTGCACGTGCGGAAGCGTTTCGGCCAGGGTCAGGATCGCCGCTGCGGGATTGCGCAACTGGTGCGCCGCATCCGAGATGAACGCCTGATGCGCCTCGAAGCTGTCCTGAACCTGGCCGAGAAGGCGGTTCAGGGTTGAGACGATGCCAGATACTTCATGCGGCACCGCACGGCGGATCGGGCCTAGATCGTCGGGAGAGCGCTGTCGGATCGCCGCCTCAAGATCGTTCAGGGGGCGCAGGCCTATCTGCACACCGAACCAGATGATGAGGGCGAGCGCCGCCATCAAACCCGCCATCAATGCCGCCGCGCGAAAGGCCAGCGCTTGGGCAAAGGCGCGGCGGTCGCTGACACGCTGCCAGACCGTCACGACCGTATCGCCGGTCAACGTCCCTATGGTGCGGTTTTCGATCATGCGCATGACGCGCATTTCCTCGCCGCGATAGGTCGCGAAATAGAAAAACGGCAGATCGCGCGCGACGGGTATTTCCGGGCGCGGCGGGTAAGCATAGCCCGTCACGTAGACGCCGCCCGGACCGGTGACGTGATAGAACAGCTCACCGCCCCCCGCGTCCGAGATGACCCGCCGGGTGCTGGGTGACAGCGCATCCCCTTCAGAGATCGCCACGTCGCGCGAAATGGCCAGCGCTGCCGACAGAAGGGAACGGTCGAACAGTTCTTCGGAGGTACGCTGCGCCACCTCGAAACGCCACCACCCCAGCAGGACCGAGACCACGAAAAGTGGCGGCAGGATCAAAAGGAACAGCCGCAGCCGCAGTGATCTTGCCCTCATGGGACGTCAATCTCCAGCATGTAGCCCAGACCGCGCGCGGTCTTGATCCTGAGCCCGAAAGGTTCGAGCCGCTTGCGCAGGCGCGAGACGTGTGGCTCGATGGCACTTTCTTCGGCGTCGGAACCGGTTCCGTAGACATGCGTGATAAGCTGCGCCTTGGACACGATCCGCCCGCGCCGTTCGATCAGGCATTCCAGCGTCGCGATTTCCTTGCGCGGGATGTCTAGCGGCTGGTCGTCCTTCAGCACCTGGCGCGCGGTCCGATCGAAGACCAATGGCCCCAGCGTGTCCCGCGCGGTGAATTCAAGGTTCTTGCGTCGTGCCATGGCGCGGAGCCGCGCCTCCAGTTCGTCCATGTCGAAGGGTTTCGTCAAGTAGTCGTCTGCCCCTGCGTCCAGACCCGCGACGCGCTCTGCCGTTTCGGACCGCGCGGTCAGCAGGATCACCGGCGTGCCATCGCCTCGCCGCCGCAGGGCGCGCAGCAAATCTATCCCGTCCATACCCGGCAGGTTGAGGTCCAGCACCACCAGATCCGCGCCTTCCTGCGACAGGAAGGCGTCCGCCTCGCGGCCGTCGTGCAGCAGGTCAACCGCGTGCCCCCGGTCCCTAAGCCGGAAGGCGATCCCTTGAGCCAATGCTTCGTTGTCTTCGATTACTGCAATGCGCATGCTTACATCTTTGTCACGATGCGCAAGTTTCGCGCAAGGTTGAGACTGCATGCTGCCGCCGTTGGAGGAGGGAATCATTCCCTTGATATGAAAATACATGGACCGCCGGACCTTTGTCCCGGCGCGACAGGTCTACGGGAGGACACCAATGACCATCAAGACACTCGCAGCCTCGGTTGCCGCAGCCGCCCTTTTGGCATCCCCGGCATTCGCCGAAATCGACCTTTCCGGCAAGACGATCGAATGGGTGATCCCGTTCTCGGAAACCGGCGGCTCGGCCAAGTGGGCCAACTTCTTTGCGCCGCTACTGTCCGAAGAGCTGCCGGGCAACCCCACCGTCGTGGTGAAATTCATGCCGGGTGCAGGCTCCACCAAAGGAGCGAACTGGTTCCAGGAGCAGACCTACGACGACGGTACGCTGATCTTCGGCACCTCCGGATCCACCCAGTTCCCGTATCTGCTGGATGACCCGCGCGTGCGCTACGAATATTCCGACTGGGTGCCGGTCATGGCGTCCGGCACGGGCGGCGTTGCCTACATCAACCCCGAGGACGGCGCGAAATTCGATGGCTCAGCGAACAACCTGAAGGACATCGACTTCATCTACGGCTCGCAGGGTGCGACGCGTCTTGACCTCGTGCCGCTGCTGGCATGGGAAATGCTGGGCATGAACGTCGAGCCGGTCTTCGGCATCAAGGGGCGCGGTGATGGCCGCCTGATGTTCGAGCGCGGCGAAGCCACCATCGATTACCAGACCTCGTCCAGCTATCTCGGCGCTTCTGCCGATCTGGTTGCGCAGGGCAAGGCCGTGCCGATGATGACATGGGGCGCGCTGAACGAAGCGGGCGACATCGTGCGTGACCCGACCTTCCCGGACATGCCGACCTTCAAGGAAGTCTGCGAAGCCACCGACGGATGCGAGACTTCCGGCGAGGCATGGGATGCGTGGAAAGCCTTCTTCGTGGCCGGTTTCCCGGTTCAGAAAATCGCCTTCCTGCCCGCGGGCACCCCGGATGACGTGGCAAAGACGTTCTCGGACGCGTTCGATGCCGTGCGCAAACGCCCGAACTTCCCGGAGATCGCCGCCAAGCGCGTTGGCAAATACGAGGTCTTTGTCGGCGCAGGCGCAGGCAAGGCAACCACAGCGGGCACAACCGTTTCCGCCGAGGCCAAGGCCTTCGTGACCAACTGGCTGCAAGAAGCCTACGGCGTTTCGCTGAAATAAGCGCGCGCCCCGCGGCCCCTGCCTAACCGGCGGGGGCCGCCTCAGCCACTTCCCCCCCAATTCAAAATCGAAAGCCGGTGCGATGGATGTTTTCGCCACCGCCCTGCCTGCGCTTGGCCAGGCATGGGCCCTTATTCTACAACCCGAAGTCCTTGGATACCTCGTGCTCGGCGTGGTGATGGGCCTTGCCGTCGGCGTCTTTCCGGGGCTGGGCGGCATCGCCGGGCTTTCGTTACTACTGCCCTTCATGTTCGGCATGGACCCGGTTCTGGGCCTTGCCCTGATGGTCGGCATGGTGGCCGTGGTGCCGACCTCGGACACGTTTGCCTCTGTTTTGATGGGCATTCCCGGATCATCGGCGTCACAGGCCACGGTGCTCGACGGCTTCCCCTTGGCCAAGAAGGGGCAAGCGGCGCGGGCGCTCTCGGCGGCCTTTACCTCATCGCTGTTCGGCGGCTTGGTCGGCGCGGCCTTCCTGACGATCTTCATCATCATCGCACGGCCGCTGGTGCTGGCCTTTGGCCTGCCGGAAATGCTGATGATCTCGATCCTTGGTCTGTCCATGGTCGCGGTTCTCGCGGGCCGCGTCGCGCTCAAGGGGCTGGCGGCGGCAGGCCTTGGCATGCTGATCGGCACCATCGGCGAGGCCGACGCGGGCGGCTCGCTGCGCATGGCGTCTTATGACATCCCCTACCTGACGGACGGGCTTAAGCTGGTGATTGTCGGCCTCGGCATCTTTGCCGTGCCGGAAATCGTCTCACTGTTGCGGCAAGACCGCTCCATCGCCAAGGACGCCAAGCTGGGCGCAGGCTGGGGCGAAGGCGTGCGGGATTGGGTTGACAACAAGTGGCTGTCGGTCCGCTGTTCGCTGATCGGCGTCGTCGTCGGCGTGATCCCGGGCCTTGGCGGCTCGGTCGTCGATTGGATCGCCTATGGCCACGCCGTTCAGACCACCAAGGACAAGAGCCAGTTCGGCAAGGGCGAGATCCGCGGCGTGATCGGGCCGGAAAGTTCGAACAACGCCAAGGAAGGCGGCGGCCTCGTGCCGACCCTGCTGTTTGGCATCCCCGGCTCTGGCTCCATGGCGATCTTCATTGGCGCCATCGCCCTGCTGGGGTCGGGCGATATCGAAGTCGGGCCGAACATGCTGCGCGACAATCTCGACATCACCTATTCCATCGTCTGGCTGCTGGCGCTGGCGAATGTGGTTGGCACACTGTTGTGCATCGCAGCTTCGGGCGGGATCGCCAAGCTGACCACCATCCGCTTTACCTATCTCGCGCCCTTCCTGTTCATGCTGATCTCCTTCGCGGCGTTCCAATCGGGCCAGAACTTCGAGGACATCCTTGCGCTTTTCGTCATCGGGTTGATCGGCATCTTCCTGCGCCGCTTCGACTGGTCGCGCCCGGCCTTCCTGATCGGTTTCGTGCTGTCCAATCCGGTCGAGAAATTCTCGAACCAGGCGTTCCAGATCGCCTCCTTCCGTTTCCGAAAGTCCTTTGAGGAAGGCATGGACTATATCTTCTCGCCCATCGTGATCGTGCTCTTGATCGTTACCCTGGTCTCGGTCGTGCTGGGCCTGCGTCAGGCGAAATCCATCATGGCCGAGGGCGACGTGAAATCCGGGTCCAAGCGCGCGCCGATGGTCTTCCTTCTGATCGTCATGGCCTATGTGGTGGCCGCGCTGATCAACGCGAACATGATCCCCGACTACAACATGACGGACAAGATCGTGCCGCTTGTCATTGGTGGCATCACCTTGACGGCCCTGTTGATCCTGCTGGTGCAGATGATCCTGCGCCCCGAGACCGACGCTGTCTTTGCCGACAAGGAACTGGCGGGCGAAGACGCGGATGCGCCGTATGGCCTGTGGGGCACGTTGGCGTGGTTCATGGGCCTGATCGTGGCGACGTATTTTGTCGGCTTCATCCTTGCGCTGCTGGGCTTCCTCGTAGCCTTCCTGCGGGTCCGTGCGCAGGCCGCGTGGCCCAAGACGTTGATCCTGACCGCCGCTGGCATTGCGCTGATGTGTGTCATGGCAGGTGCGCTGAACCGCGACTTCCCGCCGGGGCTGTTGCAGCACGCCGTCGATCTGCCTTGGCCGCTTAAATAATCCAACAGAGTGAATGACATGACACAGACAGGCATTCCGTTCGTCTTCATGCGGGGCGGTACCTCGCGCGGGCCGTATTTCAACCGGGCGGACCTGCCCGAAGATCGCGAAACGCTGGCTGAAGTGCTGCTGGCCGCGATTGGATCTGGCCATCCGATCAACATCGACGGCATCGGAGGTGGCGTAGCGGTGACCACCAAGGTCGCCATGCTCTCAGCCTCGGATGATGACTGGGCGGACGTGGACTATTTCTTTGCGCAGGTGTCGGTCGAGGATCGGCTGGTAGACTTCAAACCGACCTGCGGCAACATTCTGTCGGGCGTCGGCCCGGCGGCCGTCGAGATGGGATTGGTCCAACCCACCGGCGACGAGACCGAGGTGAAAATCCGCGCCGTCAACACCGGGGCAAAAGTGCTGGCCCGAGTGCAGACGCCGGGCGGCGCCATGCGCTATGACGGCGACGCCGCGATTGCGGGCGTGCCGGGCACGGCGGCGCCCATCGCGCTGAACTTCATGGGGGTGGTCGGATCGTCAACCGGGGCCTTCCTGCCCACGGGCAGCCTGCGCGACAGCTTCGACGGGATCGAGGTCACCTGCATGGACGTGGCGATGCCCATGGTCATCGCCCGCGCGTCGGATTTCGGCCTGACCGGCTATGAAACCGTGCAGGAACTGGACGACAACCGAGACTTCTTTGCCCGGATGGAGGCGATACGCCTGCAAGCCGGGGTTGCGATGGGTATGGGCGACGTGTCGCAATCCGTGACGCCGAAATTTGGTCTGCTCGCCCCGGCCCAGAGCGGCGGCACAATCGCAACGCGGTATTTCATGCCCTGGACGACGCATCCGTCGATGGCAGTCACCGGCTCGCAATGCCTTGCCTCCTGCGCGCTGACGCCTGGGACGGTGGCGGACGGGCTGCTGGACCGGCCTCAGCAAAGCCCCGCCAATGTGGTGCTGGAACATCCCTCGGGCACCATCGAAGTGCTGGTGGATTTCGAGATGAACAACCAGTTCACGTTGAACTCCGCCGGGCTGCTGCGCACCGCGCGCAAGCTGGCGGACGGGCAGATCTACGTGCCCGCTTCTATCTGGAAAGGGCATTGACATGCCGGTGATGAACCTACTCGTGGCCTTCAACGGCTCGGACGGATCGGTGGCGGCCTTGCGCTATGCGGCGTCGCTGGCAGAGCGTTTCGGCGCGCATGTCACCGCCATGCTGGCCCATAGCGGCCACGAGGTGATCGACAAACGCTCGCGCTGGATCCCGAAAGAGGCGCGCACTCTGCTCGAAGCCGCCAACACCAATATCCTGCACGAGATTGAGGACCGGTTCGAGGCCGAGCGCAAAGCTCTGGGGTTGGCAGGGACACTGCACCTGAAAGAAGTCACAGGCCGCGTCGATACCGTCCTGTCCGAGGCCGCGCGCCACTATGACATGCTGATCGTCGGCACCCGGTCGGACACCGACGACGAACATGTCACGCTGCACCCGGACCGCATCGCGCTCATGTCAGGCCGCCCGGTCATCGTGGTGCCCGCGGGTTATGACGCTGGTGCCACGCATAGCCACGCGGCGCTCGCCTGGGATGGGGGTCGCGCCGCCGCGCGGGCACTCTCGGACAGTCTGCGCCTGCTCGAGGACGCGGGCCGCGTCAGCGTGCTGACCGTCGGGCCGCGCACTGCATGGCCGATCGACGACCTGATGCTGCACCTGTCCCGTCACGGGGTCGAGGCGATCCATGAGGACTGGCCGTCGACACACCCCGTGGCCGACACGGTGCTGACATGGTGCAAGAAGCACGACCCATCCTTGCTGGTGCTCGGCGCTTTCGAGCATTCGAAGTTCCGCGAGGATTTCCTTGGTGGTGTGACCACCTATATCCTATCGCGCACCACCATCCCCGTTCTGCTGTCTCACTGAGGAAACGACCATGAGCGATTTCGAAAAACTCGCCCGCGCCCGCCGCGATCTGGAAGAGACGCGCAACGACCTGTCGCGACGCATATCCGAAGATGCGCCGGACAAGGCGGACCTGATCCTATTGCATGACCGGGTCAGCCGCGCGATCAAGGCACTCTCTGGCAGTTTCTGAAAGGTCCCCTCATGAAGGTCCACATTCTTGACGACTGGTTCGACACTTTGCGTGGGCTGCCTTGTTTCGACCTGCTGGCGGATCACGACGTCACCGTCTGGACCGATCATGAACCCGATCCCGCGGCCTTGGCGGCGCGGCTCGTGGATGCGGACTGCGTCGTGCTGTTCCGGGAACGCACTCGCGTCACTCGAGACTTAGTGGAACGGCTGCCGAATCTACGGCTGATCTCGCAGCGCGGGGTCTGGCCGCATGTGGATGTGGACGCCTGCACCGATGCGGGCGTGTTGCTGTGTTCGAACAAGGGCGCAGATGGCGCGAATTACGCCGCAGCGGAGCTGACATTCGCACTGATCCTTGCGGCCATGCGCCAGCTGCCGCAACAGATGACCAGCGCCAAAGCGGGCGGGTGGCAGATGGGCGTTGGCCGGACCCTGCGCGGTCGCACGCTGGGTCTGTATGGCTACGGCCGCATCGGCCGCGTCGTCGCCGATTACGCGCGCGCCTTTGGGATGGAGGTCGTCTGGTGGGCGTCCGAGGCTGGCCGCGCCCGGGCGCTGGCCGATGGCGAAACAGTCGCGCCGAGCCGCGCGGCATTCTTTGCCGAAAGCGACGTGGTCTCCCTGCACCTGCGGCTGACGCCGGAAACCCGCGGGATCGTCACGGCAGACGATCTTGCCAACATGGGCCCGAAATCTGTTCTTGTGAACACCTCACGCGCAGGCCTGATCGCCCCCGGCGCGCTGCTGGACGGGCTGAATGCGGATCGCCCCGGGATGGCCGCCATCGACGTCTTTGACAGCGAACCGTTGCGCGACCCCGCCGATCCGCTTCTGGCGCATCCGAACCTGATCGCAACGCCCCATATCGGTTTCGTCACCGAGGACGAGTTCGACAAGCAGTTCGCCGACGTCTTTGCACAGGTGAACGCCTACGCCGAAGGCGCACCGATCCACATGGTCAACCCCGCCGTCTACGGGCAATAAGCCCGGCCATCACCGGCGCGCCGACGATCACGATCACGATGCGCGTCAGGTGGTGGGTGATGACAAAGCCAAGATCCGCGCCGGTGACGATCGCCAGCACCGTCATCTCCGCCTGTCCGCCCGGCGCGAAAGCCAGGAAGGCCGGGACCGGATCGCCCAGACCCAGCGCCGTCACCAGCCCGGAAAACCCGGCGGCCAGCACCGCCAGCAACAGCACATAGGCCACGCCTGCTGCGACCACGCGCGTCAGCTCGCCCCATGTGACGCCTAGAAAATGCACGCCGATGCCGCAGCCGATAAAGAACTGCGCTGCCAGAATCGCCTCGGCGGGCGGTCGGAAATGCACGATGCCCGTCAGCGACAAGGCAGCGGTCACGATCATCGGACCAAGGATCGACGCACCGAACAGGCCCAGCCGTTCCCCGCCTTTCCAGCCGATGAGGGCGGCGGCCCCCATGATCAACAGTTCGTACCAAGGCAGGTCAGCCACGGGCGCACCGATGGGATTGGTCAGGGCCGCGCCGTAGAAATGGCTGAGGACGAAGGGGGCCAGGGTCACGATGATCAGCACTCGTGTGGCGTGAACCAACGACAATGCGCGCGGATTGCCTCCCGCCTCGGTGCCGAAGATCACCATGTCCTGAAGCCCACCGGGCATGGCGGCGTAATAGGCCGTGGGCGCGTCAAAGCCCCAGAACTTGCGAAAGAACGGCACGCCGACGACGGCGATCACGGCGATGAAGATCGGTATCAACGCCACCGACTGCGCCATACGCGGCAGTTGGCATACGACCTCCGGCGTGATCGACGCGCCAACAGCAACCCCGAGGATCGTGCGCGCCGCGACCGACACCTGCCCGAACCCTTTCAAAGGCAGATGCGCCAAAGCGCCCGCAAGGCAAAAGGCCATTGGCCCGAAAAGGAACGGCAGCGGCAAGTCCAGCACCCAGAACAGCGCGGTGCCTATCGCGGCGAGACCAAAGGTCAGCGCGCGCCGCGACTGCGAATGGAAAAGTTGTTTGCGCAAACCGGCCTCCTGCATGCCTTGACGCCCAATGCATACGCTTGTATCCACTGGGATACAATACAGAATCAAAGGCCTATGACCATGGATGACGACAGCGCCCCGCAGGGCAACGGTGCCTATCTGCGTCTGTTGACCGAACTGCGCGAAGGCCGGCTGAACCCCGGCGACCGTTTACGCGAAACCGACCTGGCCGACAGGCTCGGCGTTTCGCGCACCCCCGTGCGGGAAGCCATTCGCCAACTCGAGGCAGACGGCATTGTCACCCATGTGCCGCGTCACGGCGCCACGATCCGCAGGCTCGACTATGCCGAGGTCATGGAGCTCTACGAGATGCGCGCCGTGCTCGAAGGCACCGCCGCGCGGCTCGCCGCCCGCGCCGCCTCGGACATCGAGATCGAGGAACTGATCGACATGAACCAGCAGATGGCCACGCTGGGCAACGCGCCCGAGGCGTTCATCCTGAATCGTCAGTTCCATGCGGCCCTGCTGGACGCGGCCAAGAACCGCTTTCTCGCCCGGTCCATCCACGCACTGCAAAAGGCGTTGATGATCCTTGGTCCGACGACGCTGACCGAACCGGACCGCGCCAAAAAGGCGGTTGAGGAACATTTCGGCGTGCTCGACGCGATCAAAGCGCGAGACGGGTCGCTCGCCGAAGCCGCCATGCGCGCGCATATCGAGGCAGCCCAACGGGTGCGGGTGCGCGATCTGCGCGCCAGCAGCCACAAACGCCCCAGCTACGACGGAGACCTGCTGTGACCTCTCCCGACATCGCCATCATCGGCGGCGGCAACGCGGCGCTTTGCGCGGCCATCACTGCCGCCGAGGCTGGGGCGCGCGTCCTGATCCTCGAGACTGCGCCAAAGCCCTATCGCGGCGGCAATTCGCGCCACACGCGCAACTTTCGCTGCATGCACCATGGCCCGCTCGGGCCGCTTGTGGACAGCTACACCGAGGAGGAATACCTCGCCGACCTGATGAAGGTCACCGGCGGCAAGACCGACGAGGGGCTGGCACGGCTTGCCATCCGCACATCGGAAGAGTGTCTGCCGTGGATGGAGCAGCATGGCGTGCGCTTTCAGCCGTCGCTATCGGGGACTCTGTCGCTGGCGCGGACGAATGCCTTCTTTCTTGGCGGCGGCAAGAGCCTTGTGAACGCCTATTACCGCACCGCTGAAAAGCTGGGGGTGCAGGTGGAATACGAGGCCGCCGTCACGCATCTGGACCTGGACGATGATCGTGTGACCCGCATCGACTATACGCAGAACGGCCAGACCCATTCGATCACACCCAAATCCGTCGTTGTCGCCTCCGGTGGCTTTCAGGCCGACACCGATTGGCTCGCCCGCGCATGGGGGCCAGCGGCCAAGAACTTCCTGATCCGCGGCACGCCCTACAATCGCGGTGTCGTGCTGGCCGATCTGCTGGAGCAGGACATTGAACAGGTGGGCGACCCGACGCAATGCCACGCCGTTGCCATCGACGGGCGCGCGCCGAAATTCGACGGCGGGATCGTCACGCGGCTGGACTGCGTGCCGTTTTCCATCGTGGTGAACAAAGACGCACAGCGGTTTTATGACGAGGGCGAGGACGTCTGGCCCAAGCGCTATGCCATCTGGGGCCGCCTTGTCGCCGCGCAACCCGATCAGGTGGGCTACGTCATCATCGACGCCAAGTCGCTGGAGCTGTTCATGCCGTCCGTCTTCCCGCCGATCAAGGCGGACACACTGGAGGAACTGGCGGGCAAAATGGGCCTGCCCGCCGATGCGTTGGTGCAGACGGTGAGCGAGTTCAACAACGCTTGCGGCGACACAGCGGACTTTCACCCGACCGAGCTCGATGGCGTCACGACCACCGGCCTCAACCCGCCCAAGACCAACTGGGCCCGCCCGATCACTGAACCGCCGTTCTACGGCTACAGCTTACGTACCGGCGTGACCTTTACCTATCTGGGGCTGAAGGTGGACGACCACGCGCAATGCGCCATCGCGGGCCGCCCCGTTACCAACCTCTGGGCGGCGGGCGAAACCATGGCCGGGTCGATCCTTGGCCAAGGCTACCTTGCCGGCTTTGGCATGACTATCGGAACCGTCTTTGGACGTATCGCAGGCAAGGAGGCCGCCGCCCATGCAAATGCAACCTGATCTGCTGCAAGAGGCCCGTCGTCAGGCCGAGATCTGCAATGCCTGTCGCTACTGCGAAGGCTACTGTTCCGTCTTCCCCGCCCTGCATGCCGAGCGCGCGTTCAGCGATGGCGACCTGACGCAATTGGCGAACCTCTGCCACAACTGCCGGGGCTGCTACTATGCCTGCCAATACACGGCGCCGCATGAGTTCGATCTGAACCTGCCGCAGGCGCTGGCGAATGTCCGTCAGGACAGCTGGGAAGAGCTCGCCTTCCCCCGCGCCGCCGGGAAGGCCTTTCAGAAGAACGGCGTGCTGATTGCCTTCGCCACCGTCATCGGCTTTGCCTTGTTGTTCTGGGCGGCCCGCGCCCTGAGCGCTGCCGGGGGCGAAGGGTTCTATGCCGTTCTGTCGCACAACGCGATGGTCGCGATCTTCCTGCCGGCCTTCCTGTTCCCGCTGGTCAGCATCGCCGTCAGCCTGCGCCGCTATTGGCGTCACATCGGTGCCGGTCCGTTCCGGCCCGCGCATCTGGTCGCCGCGGTCCGTCAGGCCGCGAACATGAAGAACCTCAAGGGCGGGCATGGTGACGGCTGCAATTTCGAGGACGAGGATCGGTTCACCCACGCCCGGCGCGCGGTTCATCAGGCAGTAATGTACGGCTTCCTGCTCTGTTTTGCCTCCACCAGCGTCGCGACCGTGATGCACTACATGTTCGAAATGCCTGCGCCCTATGGGCTGTTGTCCTTGCCGAAACTGCTGGGCCTTTCCGGCGGGCTGTTGCTGGTGGTGGGATGTATCGAGATGGTCCGATTGAAGTTGCGCTCGGACCGGGCGCTGGGCGCTGTCGGCGCCTTCGGCGGAGAGGTGGCCTTTGTCGGGCTACTGGGTTTTACCGGCTTCAGCGGACTGGCGCTATACGCATTGGGTCACACGGCGGTCATGCTGAGCCTCCTCGCGATCCATCTCGGAGCCGTTCTGGCATTCTTCCTGCTCACGCCGTTCACCAAGATGGCGCATGGCTTCTACAGGCTAGCCTCTCTGACTGCTGAAGCCGGTCGAGGCGACTAATATGACGACGGGCTGGCAATTCTCCATAGCGAAACGTCGGCGTATTGTGCTTTGCGGACGTTCGAGATCGTTGCGGCGAAGGCCGGCTGTCAGCCCATATTTTTCATTAAAAACCGATACTTACATAAAAATCGGCAGTCCTATTTATGTCGCATAAAGATCCGAAATCCGCGGCGCGGCCCGACCAATGACAACCCCAGCGGACGCCAGCAGGTGTCGGGCTCGGTCGTGGACCACCGGTCTTGCCACGCGGTCATGCGGCGAACCGGTCCGTCGTCAGGGGCGTGGCAGATTGAGCCGCCCCAGCAATCCTGAAACGTCCGGTCATCTGCTCCAAAGTATCGCTCTCTTCCGACAAGTCCGCGACTGTTGACTGCATTTCGGTTGCCATCATCGCGTTCTCTTGGGTCACGCGGTCGAGGTTGGCCGCACCATTGTTGATTTCGGAAATCGCAATGGACTGCTCTTGTGCGCTTCGGGCGATGTCGGCAACAAGATCCGATATGTTGGCGATGTGGCCGACGATCAGTTCAAGCGCGTTGCCCGCCTCCTCGACCATGTCCACGCCACGCGACACTTGGTCAGCACTTTGGCCGATCAACCCCTTGATCTCAGAGGCTGATTCTGAAGCGCGCTGCGCCAGCTGTCGAACTTCGCTGGCGACCACCGCGAACCCTTTGCCCGCTTCCCCGGCGCGTGCGGCCTCGACACCGGCGTTCAGGGCAAGCAGGTTGGTTTGAAAGGCGATGTCGTCGATGACGTCAATTATGCCGACAATGCTTTGAGAGGATTTCCGGACCTTGGCCATTTCGGAGACGGCCTCGCGCACGACATGGCTGCTGGAAGACGCATCACTTCTGGCTGTCGACGTCACATTGTTGACATTCCCAGCAGCTTCGGCCGCCGACCGTACAGAGGCCGACACCTGTTCGAGTGCGGCGGTCGTTTCTTCCAGTGTCGCGGCCTGGCTTGTCGTGCGTTGCGACAGACTGTCAGAGGCCCCACGGATATCGCAGGCGCGTCGGCTGATCATCTGAGCGGACGCGATGAGCTGTTGCATGGTTTCCCGCAACTTCGCGATCGCGGCATTGTAATCGTCGCGCATCTCGACATAGCTGTCCGGAACTGGCGCATCGATGCCGTTGATCAGGTCGCCGTCGGCAAGTTGTGACAGCTTGGTACGGAAGATCGCCATGACCTGGGCCTGCTCGGTGCCGCGCCGGGTCTGTTCCGCCTCAAGGGTTTGTGCCGCTTCACGCATCTTCAGCGTTTCGTCGCGGAAGCCGTGGATCGCACGAGCCATGCGGGTCAGCTCATCCCGCCCCGCGATGCGACCCAGCGAGGTTTCGTAAGACCCGTTGGTCATATCCTCGACAGAGCCACGAAGTCGGTTGATGCGGCGGATCAGCGACTCGAAATTGAACAGCGCAAAGACCAGCGATGCCGTGATGGCCAGCAGTGCGGTGATCAACACCCCGCGCAACCTGTTCTGAGCCGTACTCTCGGCCATGGCAGAGCGCGACTTGATTTCATCCGCGAGGGCAAGCTCTTGTTCGCGAAGGGTTTCGATCCATGCCGTCGACAGATTGAACCAGTCGGATGCCACCAGATCGCCATAGATTGCCGTTGCCACGCCATTGCGCACCGTCTTGCGCGCCTTGTCGATCCGATCCCATTCCGGCGTCGCCTGAACTGCTTCGACCAACCCATGATCCCCCAAGAGATTATCCGCCTCGATTAGCAAGGTCGTTTGCCCTGCCCCGTTGCTTTGAAAGCCGTTCAAGATATCCGGGGTAAAGCCGCCGCCAAGGCCTGTGGCCCCCATCGCGCGTTCACGTCCGGCCAGTTCCTTGGCCGTGGACACCAGGGAACGGGCCAGGAGCAAGGACTTCATGTCCACGTTGGAATCAAACCTTTGACCCGGGTGCGAATTGTTCAGCAAAGCCATGATATACCCGGTATATGCGCCAACAGCCTGTGGCACGGTGCGGTCGCCGGCGTCGATCGCCGCGCGCAGATCGTCCAGCCCCGCGACCAGTTCGCGCGACTGCCCTTCGCCATTGTCCGCCTGCATCTTCAAAAGTGCGTCGGTCGCGCCTCGTTGCGCCGGAAGTTCTCCGGTGAAATTCCTGCCACCGGACGAGATGAACCCGGCAGTGTAGCCACGTTCCTTTTGCAATTCATGGGCAAGGTCCGCGAATGCACTGGTCTCGTCGGTCATGGTGACCACGTCAGTGGCAGCCTTTATGGCGACCTGATTGCTGCGGACATCAAGCAATACGAAGTAAGTGGCCACTGCCAGCAACGGGGCGACGACGAGGAACATGATAAGGCGCAAAGGCATGGGGTATCCTTCTTTTCTCCTGCCCGAACGTGTAGGCAAGAGTGTTTTAGACTTCCCTAATCGCCTTGGGGTTCAACATGCAAAGTGATTCAATTTCAGTTTATTGGAAACTCAATTCGATTTTTTGGTCACCCAGCCTAATGCCGAACAACCCGTCGCCGGTCGGCTAATGGACTGAGGTCGGTCAGTTTGCCCTGCCAAGTCCGTTGCAACGCCTGCGAAGGCCCGCATTGGGCACTTGCGTGTGCAGCCCGGGTGACGTCATGCGGCGGCGGTGCAACCGCCTGAGATTGCCGTTTCGGCCCAATGGCCCAGCTGGGCTGACCTGCCCCCCGAAACTTCCCTCGTTCTGATGTAGGGTCTGCGCCAACTTGCCCTGCTCCCCAAGGTTGGACCGCCGGAAGCTGGAGTTTCCCGGCTGTTTCACGATGACGGGCTGGTAGCGTCATCAGAATAATGCATGGCGATCGGGACGTTGTATCCGATCGCGCTGTGGGGACGATCCTCGTTGTACAACTGAACGCCAGAACACCCACGTTATCGACCGACGCGAGGTTCTTTATCGATGGCACCCTTGGTTTGGCCGATCGGTTTATGTCCATGAGGTGATCGACAAACCTGGGGTGGCGGTATTTCGATGCAATCTCACTGGTGGTCGGTCGGACCGGTCTCTGGAAGTCCCTGTCTGGATGTTTGACCGGGCTGCATGTGCCGGCTGTCGCGGTGTCGATACGGCACATGTTGGTCTGGATACCCTGACAGTGCTTGCGGAGCTGGTCCGCGAGACTGGCCGTAACCCAATCGATAATTCCGACTCCTCATCACGCGCTAGCGCAGCATTGGACTCTGAACCCACGATTCGGAGGTCGGCCAATGCCGCGCAAAACGATGACGACGCAACTCGAGCTGTTTCCGGAGACCCAGCCCACAGCTGCGACACCAATCCCGCCTTGGCAGAGCCTGCCCGACGACACGCGGCAAGCTCTAACGCGGTTGATGGCGCGCTTGATGGTGGAACATGCGGGCGCGACGGACGGGGAGAGCTATCATGAAGCATGAGAAGATCGGTCCGCAGCACCTGGAGCGCAAGGCGATCCTCTACGTCCGGCAGTCATCAGCCCATCAGGTCCTGCACAACCGGGAAAGCAGCACCCTGCAATATGCGATGCGGGAACGGCTGTCCAATCTGGGTTGGAGCCGGATCGAGACCGTGGATGACGATCTTGGCCGGTCTGCAGCCGGCGGCGTCGAGCGGGCAGGCTTCGACCGGATGATTGCAGATGTCTGTCTGGGAAAGGTTGGTGCCGTTGCCGCGCGCGAAGTATCCCGCTTCGCGCGCAACAGCAGAGACTGGCAGCATCTCGTAGAGATGTGCCGCGTCGTCGATACGGTGTTGATCGATCAGGAGACGGTGTATGCGCCGCGCGATGGCAATGACCGCCTGTTGCTGGGCCTGAAGGGCAGCCTGAACGAATACGAACTCGATCTCCTCAGACAACGTTCCCTTGCGGCACGCTATGAGAAGGCACGGCGCGGCGAACTTGTCGTCGCCGCTCCTGTCGGTTTCGTGAAGGCTGGCGACCGGCTGGAGA
>NZ_JBMPIX010000042.1:0-15300 GCF_049341065.1 Pacificoceanicola algae
TCACTAACGACGTCGCTATGCACGTGTCTTAATGGATCACACCAAAATCAGGCAGGCGGTGCCAATCGGGCGGTTACAATGTTTCAAGTTCAAACCAAAGCTATCGGCTTCGGGGACATCGTATCGTATCGTGTCGTTTCGCTTTCCGTTCCGCGGAGATGACAATTCCGACCCTCGGCCGGGTCTCATGCTCGACGCAAGCGTCGACGAAGTCGGCAGCAGGTCAGTCATGCGATATTTCCAAAAAAAGTCGATCTCGGGTTTTGGCACGAGGCCCACCGGACCGATCTATCAGGTGTCAGAACGCAACGTTGCCCAGCCAAAAAGGAGAACTCAACGTGAACATGACCCACCGCCAAGCAGTATGTGCCAGCCGCCTTCGTCCGCTTGTCTTCGAGGCATTCAAGGATGTACACGGTGCCTTTGACTTCGTGTCGATCGCCGACGACAGCAAATGGGCCGAGGACTACGTCCGTGACGCGTTGTTCGATTCGTACGGAGACATGCGTGAAGACATTCTTGCAGAGCACGGCGTGACAGCGGAAGAAGCGTGGGGTGCGGCCCTGCATGTCGCGGACGAGCTGATCCAAATGGCCATCGCTCTGGCCGAAGAACTGGAGATCGCCGAGGCTGATGAACTCGACCCCGCCCGTTGATTGCCGGTACGCCGGATTTCGTGGTGCAGATTTCGTCGGCAAAAATCATTTTACCCGTCCATTCGTCCTGCCGGCCGGGAGTCGTCTACGACGATTTCCCTGCGGATCCGTCAGACCACAGTCGGTCCTTCCACCCCGGAAACCCTTGCAGTCCGTCAAACGTGGGAACTTTCGACACCACCGGACACGCCATTTCGATCGCTGTTGCAGCGATCATCCGGTGGAATGGATCTCGGTGGCTCCAATCCATCCCGCCTGAGAGCATGGCCATTTCAGCTGTGTAGGGGGCCACAACGCCGCCCTGGGCCCGGAGGGGCGCCGGAAGCCGGGCCAAGATGGATCCTATCTCCGGCCACTTCCCCGATCGGTGCTTCTGCGGTATCTCATGGACCCTGCGTAATAAGGTCGAGATGCTCTTCGCCCATCTCAAGCGGATCCTTGGCCTGAACCGGCTCCGATTGCGCGGACCATGCGGCGCAAATGACGAATTCCTTCTCGCCGCAACCGCTCAGAACCTCCGCACGCTGGCCAAGATCCTTCCTGCACCGCAGCAACCACGAAAAGCCTGACAGAAAAGGCGCTCCCGCCACGTTCAGTCGTCAACATTCCACACCGGCGAAGGGGTCTTTTTCCACGGATTGGGCGGATTCCGGAAGTTCGCCGCAGCCGCGAACGGTCTACGGACACACTACTGAAGCAGACTTTCAATCAAGCCGTCCCGGCCGGCGCCGACACGATCAACCCTGACGGAGGACACCGCACCGTCGCTGCGCGAACGAGGTGGGCATGCCAATAAACTCGAAGTCGACACCGGGCTGGTTCTAAAACAGGTATCGCTCAGTGCTGTTGAAAAAGTCGTTTTTAAGGTCAGTATACGTTGCTGCACACTTGAAGAACCTGCCAATTGCGGCATAAAGCCGTTGGAAGCGGTTGGCCCAGAACGGAGCCAATTCAGCGTATAGAGGATGTGTATGGGCTGGCGAAAAGACGTTACCGTCCCCGAGGATAAGTTCGATTCTGCACTCGACTATTACAAGTCAGTGCGGCAGGGAATGCGCGAAAAAGCCAATCACAACAAGATGGAAGCTCAAATCTGTTTTGTGACTATCATAGCATTTACATTGCTCGCACCTTTATTCGTTACCCTGGGTGAAGGGGTATTCTTGGCCAAAGTTCTACCATCGTTTTTATCGGTGACCGCCGGCGGACTTACAAGCTGGTTGCAGCTCAGAAAACCGCAGCGTCTGTGGGTTTTGTATAGGCGAGCGCAGCGCGAACTGGAAGAGCAGAAGGCAAACTACGACTTCAAGGATGAGGACTTCGCCGATGCGGCGGAACCGGACAAACTGCTTGCACGGAAAGTAACGCACGTCGCCCGTTGGGTGCATAACTCTTGGGAAGGTTTAATTCCTGAGCCTGATATGCTCTCCGGTGAAAATGGAAATAAAGTATTGGAAAAACGGACCGACGATGCTGCAGCCAAAGATAGCCAGATCACCACTTAGTACCAAATACGGTTCATTTGAACTCTACGACTTCGCCTGGTCCGACAACGAGCAAGATAACGTGCTCGCGTTGGTCTCCAACTTCGAAGATGGTAAGCCGTTAGTCCGTGTCCAAAGCGCTTGCTACACAGGTGAGATTTTTGAAAGCACGGATTGTGACTGTCATTGGCAGTTAGAAACCGCCCTCCATCGCATACAGGAAGAGGGAGGAATTTTCATTTACATGCTCTGCGATGGGCGCGGCGCGGGCCTGCTGACCAAGATTAGAGGCATGAACTTGACCGCGACGGAAGGCTTGGACACTGCAGAAGCATACGATAGACTTGGCTCACCCGCTGATCCTCGCGAATACGAAAGGGCTGGTTTTATCCTAAATTATTTTGGCGTGGCCTCGTGTCGACTTCTGACGAACAATCCGCGAAAAGTGTCGGGGCTGAAAAGTTGCGGAATCGATGTCCTCCGTGAGGAGCATATGAGCGAACCAACCCCGCTGAATGAGCCTTACCTTCGCTCAAAAGCTGAGAAATTGGGCCATATGATGAAGCCGTTTGGGACTGACAACTGAATCGGGCTTTTCAGTGATCGAATGTGCAACTCGGACTGTCCACTTTCGGCAGGTTTGTTTGCGCGCGCGGAGTCCCGGTATGATTGAGGAATCAGCAGGAGGCAGACCAAAGTCACCGTCATAACGGAATCCGACACCATGGTATGCTGACAGGATGTGCCGCTAATGGACAATGACTGGATGGCCCAGCTGAACATGGATCTGACAGACGAGAGCTAAATCTGCCTTTGCATGTTCAGAGAGGTATCCGAGGCGAGGCATGTCGGCCGTTGATCGGCCCTGATCAAACCCTCCACCTGACGGCGCAGGCGCATTGCATCCTCCCGGTACGCCGGGTTGAGCGGTTTCGTCCGTGTGTGGCTCGGCGGATCGCCAAGAAATTGGCTCGAAACGTCGCGCGCAGCACCGCTGGGGTGCGGAAGCCCGATGAGGAGACGCTTCCGATCGAAGCCGGAGAAGCCGGACAGGGCATAAGTCATGGCTTTTTGGGCCGCCGAGCCCAATGGCGCGATGAGGCAGTCCCCTGGCAGGCTAAGGATCTCAGGAACAAGCACATTCTTCAGCATGCCTATGAAGATCCTCTGGGCGGTGATCGACGGGGTTCCACCGGTGTAATTCTGCAGAGGCTGCAGGATCTTGTGCTTGTCCTTTTGGTCGCAGAAGACGGGCCAGCGCAGTACCGAGCTGAAGTGGACCTGTTTGGCCTGCGCACCCCAGAGGGCAAGACTCGAATTTGCGCCAAGTAGGCGCGGGATCGAGACCTCGTCAAGGAGGCGGATGAGCGTGTCTCGCATCTCCCCCGAGAAGGCTCCGGTGCCTTTGCCGTAGCGCACTGCGGCCAGGTGGTCTGAGCCGCACAGGCGTGCTTTGTGATAGGCGCGCAGGGCATTGCCCATCTGCTCCCGCCCCGGAGTCACCCCGAAGATAGCGATGCGGGCCGTATTCTCGACGGTGTCAAAAGGCGCCCAGGCCACCTGCAAATTCCTCCACCCGGCCGTTCCCTCCCAGATGCGAAGCTTGTCGGGTGAGGCGATCTCGCGTTCCAGTTCGGCGGCGCTCATTTCTGCGACCATGTCGCCTATCTCACCCATGCGAACCTTCATGCATTCTCCTTGTTACTTCATGACGTGCGCGAGGAAACTTGTCGCGCTAAATTGCTGACCTGATTTTCGGAAAACCATGGCGCCATAAATTGTAGCTAATGAAGGAAATACAAGCACTAATATGGAGGAAGATGTTGTTAGAGCTTGTTTTCCTATTTTAACTCCGGCGGCACAGCCAACTAAAAAGGTTCTGATGACCAAAAACGCAAAGAGGCCACATCATGTCTTTTGACGGAAATGGAGATCACTGCAGCTTCAGTGCGAAACCTGATCGTAGCCATGCTTCCTTGCGATTTGCTCATCGGCCCTTCGCTGTCAGTTTGGTTGAGGGCCGCATGCCGAGCATCCGCTGCATGCACATCGCGTCCTTCCTGGAGCCGTCCAGCGTACGGCAGCTCTGACGAGCTGCACTGCAGCATAAAGACAATAGGCGAAAGGCAGGTTAGGGCCGTCAGTGTCAGTTCCAGCGCAACGCGCCGATGTCAATTCAAGATCAGAAAGTACGATGTCGTTTGAAAACAAGGTTAGAGAAGTGCATGAATGGCTTCGCGTATTAAGCTTGCAGCGAATGAAACCTCCAGACACGCAAGCTCCTTGCGAAAGGACACCGGTGAAAAATGATCTGAACAAAAGAGCCAGTGAAGAACTGGAGTACCTGAAAGAGCTGGAATTCGGCGACACGTCCGAGGCCATCGTCAGGAATTTGGCGGTCGTCGGTGCAGGCATTCTGATCTACCTTTATACGGACTGGATATCAGCCTTGGTTTGGCCCGTTCACTACGTGACTGCTTGGGTCATGCACGCAGCGTTCACCTATACTCGCAACGCAACCCTGTCGGACTGGCACTTGGGCTTGGCGACCCTGCTGTTCGGCAACATGCAAGTTGCTTTTGGATGGCTCCCCGTAATGCTTTTTGTTAACGAAAGCCGCGAATTAATGTTGGTTGGTGGTGCATTGATCAGTGCTCAATTGCTGTTTTTGGTCCGGCGCAACGACCGGCTGAAGATTTATCAAAGAACGCAAATATTTGTTGTGATTGTCGGAAGTGTCTATATTTACGTATCTTTCTTTCCGCTGCTTCATACTCCTTTGGCGATCATCGGCGCGGCGCTGGCCCTGATCGGATTGAACTACTATTTCTATCAAAGCTTAGCCGTGACTCGTCGCATGCGTGACAAGTATGAAGCTGTAGCAACTCAGGCACAACAGTCCAAGAAAATGGCGGCGATCGGCCAACTTGCGGGCGGCGTGGCACATGATTTCAATAACAACCTGACGGCGATCATGGGTGGATTGGAGCTTGCAAAGCTTGAGCCGAGCAAACAGGAACGCGATCAGGTCATAGATGATGCAATGGTCGCAGCGGCTCAGGCTGCCAGAACGGTTAAGCAATTATTGATTTTCGCCCGAAAGGAGCAGGTCACCTCAACAAAAATAGAGGTGGACCAACTGTTTGCTGAAGTTGGCGCGCTGACAGTCCGTTTGATCCCCGCCTCGATCACGCTCGACGTTGTCGGTGGGCATGGCGAATTGGTCATTACTGCAAACAAGAACCGCTTGTTATCTGGTCTGGTGAATATCATCGCAAACAGCATTGATGCGATGCCCAAAGGCGGAACGCTTAGGCTTTCGTCGGCCCCGATCCATCTTGATCAACCGATGGTGATTGCAGATGGCGCGCACCTTGATGCCGGCGATTACATCCAGATCAGCGTTAAAGATACCGGCCATGGCATTCCCAAAGAGATCATCACGAAGGTCGCCGATCCGTTCTTTACGACAAAACCGGTTGGAAAAGGCACAGGTCTGGGGCTGTCGATGGCGTTAGGGATGATGACAGAACTCAATGGAGGGCTATCGATCATGTCCAGTGCAAATGGCACAGAGATAAAGTTACTATTTCCTATGAAAAGTAACACACAACGTAAAAGCAAGGGACTTTCGGCGTCGCGAGACAATTAGGATTGGCGCAGGATACTCATAATTTTCAATCCGACCACCATGATCGACCATGCAATCATGACTTAAAATTTGGCCTTAGATTTCGCAAAACCAATACTCATAAGCGCTGCATACTGTAGATTTATATGCCCCGAAAGGTTGCTACTGCAGCGAATGTCCGGTTCCGTGGGCCGCACCGCAGCGTCGTAAGGGCTCAGCGAACGGCAGGAGCGGGCCGTTCACGACCTGAGGGACGACCATGGTTCGCAAATTTTCAGTGTTTGTTTCCTGCGCACAACCGACCTCGAGCCCCTCAAGATGCTGCGCAATTGGTTTGGCCGCTTGTCTTGCAATCCGGCTTGTCTGGGAAGGGCATGTCCGCAAACCGTGTTGGTCGGCTTCGCTCTTGCCTTGTTAGGCCAAGATGCCTACACAGAGAAAAACTTTGTGTAGGTAAACATGCCCACTTCCATTCCGCTGAGCATACAGACGACCTATCGCGATTTGCTCGACCGCCATGCGCGACGGCCCATGCCCGAGATCGAAGGCTCGGTCTCGCTCGTCCGAAATGGCGGCCATGACTATTGGGTGGTGCGCCGACGCATTGGCGCACGGGTCAAAGAGACACGTGTCGGTCCCGATAACGAGGAGACGCGGATCAGGGCCGAACAACATCGAGAAGAGAACGAGGCCGTGCGGAACTGGGCACGCGAGGCTGGTATGTTCGTGGCCCAGTTGCGCGCCGCGCGCATGCCGACGCCGACGACCGGGACTGGCAAGCTCATCAATGCGCTCGCGCGGGTCGGCTTCTTCCGTGCGGGAGGTGTCCTGGCGGGGGCGCATGCCTATGGCCTCTATGCGCTGGAGCTCGGCGTCCGCGCTGAGGACGCGCTTGCACTGACCGAAGATGTAGACATCGCCGCACCACCCACCGTGCGCGTCATCTCCGAGAGCCGCCGGAGCCTCGTGTCTGACCTCGAAGGCGTTGGATTGACGCCGGTTGCAGGGCCTGGCGAGGCCCACCCCTTGAGGTGGCAGACCGAGGACGGTGTCGTCCTCGACGTGCTGACGCCGAAGCGGCGCGGCGGCGATATCGCCGTCCGGCACGACGGCCTGGGCGTCTGGGCGCAGGCGCTGAGCTACCTCGACTACAGTCTCCAGAATCCGATTGATGCGGTCGTACTCTACCGGGAAGGCGTGCCTGTCCGAATACCTGCGCCGGAGCGGTTCGCGGTGCACAAGCTGATCGTCGCCGCCATCCGCAGCGGCACACACCGCGCGAAGACCGAGAAGGACCTCTCCCAAGCGGCCTGGCTCATTGAGGCACTCGTCGAGGCGCGTCCCTTCGAGTTGGTCGAGGCAATAGAGAATGCTCGTCGACGCGGACCAAAGTGGCGCCGGGCGATCGACGCCTCGCTCACCCGGCGCGCGGACGTAGCGGAGATGATCGACGGTCTGTAGGTCATCCGTGGCACACTCGGAAATGCCAAGAGCACACCAACACTGTTTGCGGATATACTCCTACCAAGATGATCTGCCAGTTGTCAGTTTCCTCGATTGTCGGTTTCTATTTCAATTGGTGACGGATCGCTCCGCAGGTCGCCGATTTGTCGCTTCAAGAATAGCGCAGGATCGTCATCCAAAACTCCGATCCATTCCCAGCACTCAAGAATATCAAGCCGACGCTCGCACAGTTCGACTTTTGCGACGTAGGATCGATTGCGACTTAGTAGGCGCGCGAGTTGCGTTTGTGACAAGCCCTTCTCGTGGCGGAGGCCGACAAGCGCTTCGATCAGATCGCGGTATTGCTTGGTGTGCTGCGTGCCGGCCATGGGGGCTCTCGGATGTGGACATGCACCGGTAACCCATGTAAGCAATGCTCCCAAAATAGGAGCAAAAGATGCAAGACGACGGTTATGTTCTTTTGGACGGTAGGGTGTTCGAGAAAGGGTGGCTTCACGTGATGCGTTTGCGCTTGACCGGCCGTGTGCCGATCCAAGTCGCGAAGACTTGCTTGAAACTGGGTTTACTCGATTATTGCTGGGATAAAGGGCTTGAAGACCTGCGTTTGACATCGCTCGGTGCGAAGCTGACGGACCCCGGACCTGCCTCATTCACGGTGGACAATTGTGATCACGTCGCACGAAGTATGCTGGACCAGGGTTTCCAGCTGACATGGTTTTCAGTCGACGAGCGCAAGGAACTTTGCCGCGGCAATGGAACGGAGTTCGGTCAAGTGTATCATGACATGCTAACCGCCGGGCTCGCGCGAGCATCGGCTTTGCCGGGACTTAAAGACAACAGCCGTGTGTAAGGTCACTAACAGATGAAACTTGAACTACCCCGCGAAGCTGGCGCATGCTCGCGGCAAATTCACAGGCTTTCAAGCGACACGAGGTCGGCGCGCTGGTCAGGATGTGTTTTGGGACCAGGAGACGTGATCAACGGGGATGGCGGTTGGAGGCGAAAGCAGCGAAACCCGCAATGAACGGAATGTCGCATATGGCAGATGTCCCATGGTTTGGATCGAGACGCGGCCTCCTGATTGCCAAGCACGTCTGCGAGACCAAAAGTGTCCATTCGCACAGGGGGCTTGGAGCTTGACCGCAGAGATGTTCGAGCCTCGCAAACATGGCTTTCGAAAACTGCCTATTTCAGGACCAGGCCACTTGGAGTGGTTCGAACGGAACATCAATGGGTTCGACGGAGACGGGTATGACCCGCTCAGGTTGAACGTCTACCTGACGCGCGACGGGGGCTTCACGACCATATGGTTCGGTTTGTTGGACTCAGCTGCCGCTGAGCACAAGCTTGGTGTTGTCGCTGATCTCAGCGTGAACCTTTCGGAACTCTACGAAGAAATCTTCTTTAGAGGCGACATCGAAGCCCCTGCTTTCGGCGCAACGCTGCTTGAGGCGATCCGTGTGGATCAGAAACGGGCATGCATATTGAAAATGTCAGAAGAATTTGGCTTGGAATGTCATGCACTCAAATGATGTCAACACTGAAGCAGACCGCGATGACCCAGGAACTGAGGACAAACCGCCATTTCTTCAGTTGAAGCCTCTGGATGGCGTCA
The DNA here is from genome assembly GCF_049341065.1 of Pacificoceanicola algae. Classification (NCBI taxonomy): domain Bacteria; kingdom Pseudomonadati; phylum Pseudomonadota; class Alphaproteobacteria; order Rhodobacterales; family Roseobacteraceae; genus Pacificoceanicola; species Pacificoceanicola algae. The sequence goes on from NZ_JBMPIX010000042.1 coordinate 8,851, forward strand.
CGTATATCGCGGTCAGCGATCAGTCTGAAAAAATGGACGATGATCTATTTGATCTGTTGATACGGTGTAACCCCGACAAAGCTCCACCGCGTTGAACCAGTGGCGCTCGCAGCATGCCCTTAGTTTTTAGTAGTGTCCGTATTTCGTGTTGGCAGAAATGTGCGGAAAAAAGTGCGCTCCGCCGGTTTGCTCCGGAGCGGCGATTTTCATGTAACTGCGGATCAGAGCGGGCGGTCGAGACAGCCAGCCCATGCCATGAATGTTGAAGATCGAACACCCCGTCCAAGCTTTGGTAGGGCATTTTCAGATATCCCCAGCTACTTAAACGACGCGCGACACAAGGTTGTATCTACTCAACTCTCGAAGAAATCGTCGGGAGTTGAATAGGTCAGTGTCCATGTCGAGACTGATGACAGGAGGCGACACAAGACCATGCAGAGCATTTGGCCAAAGAGCCCCCCGCACTACAATACGGAGCCTTGCTGCTTCGGACCACGGCATGAACCTTGCAAAAGGGGCAGATGTGCTATATAGGATAGGAATACATATCGCCATATCTGAGGTAGCAACTTATGCATTTCCTCCTACGGACTGAAGAGGACTCCACCGCCATCGTCGCCGAGGCGACGAAGGGTACCCATGGTGCGATCCACGTCATGAGCTACGAGCAGCTCGAAGCTCATGCCACTAAAAGCGGTATGTTGATGGTTTTTGTAGGGGACTTCGAGGGCCCCGAGCACCTGCCGGAGCGCCAGAAGGCGACCCGTTTCGCAGAGGCGGCCGAAGCGGCTCTCTCTCTTGAGCTGAAGGCGCTCGCCGACGGCTATCGCAGGCTGATCCGGGAGAGCCTTCCTTCCGGCCGCAACCTTGCCGTCAAGGCGGCGCTGAACCGGATTCGGGTGCAGGAGCAGTTCCTGGCTGAGCTGGATATGGCCGATCAGTCCGAGGCTTGCGAGTTGCTACGGCTGTCGAAATCGAACCCATCCGCGACGCTGCGGCGCGTGGAGGATCGTGGCGAGCTCATCCGCATCGACCGGGACGGACGGCCCTTTTATCCGCTTTTCCAGTTCGATGTAGAGAACGGACGCATTTATCCGGTGATCCGCGAGATCAACAGTCTTGTCCCGGAGGCATGGAGCAATTTCCGCCTCTGCTACTGGATGAGCCGCAAGCATGCTGATTTCGGGCGCGCGCCCGCGGAGCTGCTGGGGAAGGCAGATGCAGAGATCATTGACGCCTTCCGGCGGGCTATCGAGCCAGTGGTGCATGGCTGATGCCGGCAACGATCGCCATTGATTTGGCGGATCCGGTCCCGGATAACTTCCGAGCTCCGCTCTCAAAGGAGCTTTCGGCCGGCACGGAGCTGCACAGGATCCATCATGGCGACTACGGGTCTTGTCAGTTCAACGGGACGGATCGCGGAAATGCGCGTTTCTCCCCGATCCGCGATGCGCGGGGCGATGTCATCCCGACTATCTATGCCGGTCAGTCCTTCCGTTGTGCGATTTGCGAAATCATCCTGCGCGCGCCAGATGCAGCCCCGGATCCCGGCGCGCTGACGGTGGTATCCCCACAGGACTTCGAGGCCTATCAGCACTCGGCAATCCGGACCAAGCGGGACCTGAAACTGATCGACCTGACCGCACTGGGGCAGCGCGCGGTGGGGCTGATGGGCAATGCGCTACTCAGCGGCGGCACGCTTCACTATCCGGCGACACGCGCCTGGGCGGAAGCCATCCACACCCATGTGAGATGGGCGGAAGGGATCTTCTACACCTCTTACCAGTGCGGTCCGGAATTCGCGTTGGTGCTCTTCGGAGATCGCTGCGTGAACGCCTTGGATGAGATTGCGCCAGCACGCCCGGTGCGCGCGGCCTCGGTCAAGGACGAGATTCGCGAGATCGGGGAAATGATCGGGATCGAATACGTCGACATCTGACCATACGCGTCGCAACAAGCTTACTCTAAGCGGCTACAGTGGTGACTGATATGTGAATGTAGCGAATAAAGAAGGCGGCGCCTGCTATCTGGGAAGGCGTCGTCATCAACACTTATGGCATAGGCTGGGTCGAGACAGACGATTTTTGCGGGTGAGCCCTCGAAGGCGTAGGAGTTGAGGACCGCTCGGTTGGCGAGCGCACTGCGGTCCGTCTCTGTGAGGCGCGCCTCCTCGGCCGCCTCCGCAAACGCCGCGTGAATCGTTTCGACCTGGTGTGCGATGATCTCCACGGCCGCCGCGGCCGAGAGGCCGAACATCGGGGCTGCTTCGATCGCAAGCGCAACCCTGCTCTCGCGCGAGGTGCCATGCACCCGAATCGCCTGGTTGGCCTTCCGGCCCAGCCGCGGGCGCAGCTCGATGTCGTAGGCAGGCGTGAGCGTGAGCCCTTCGCCATCCCAGACGGCCGCGTGATTGCGGGCGTGATCGTCGGTGTTCCCGATCAGGAGGTTGGAGACCATCCGGCGGAAGAGCTCGATCTGGGTTTTGAACTGATGCGACCGAGCTGGATCGAGCTGGTAGAGGAGGGCTTCGTTCTGCGCGCGCGGTGGGATGTCAACGAAGACCGCGCAGACTTCAGGCTCGTTGAGGCGGCGTGAGGCGTGATGGATCCTGGGGGCGACAAAGCGCTTGAGGGATGGCACAAAGTCCGGCACAAGTCTTGGCACAACGGGAGTCGCCTGGGAGTCAGGCTGGATTCGCCCTTTTGTTTCAATGCCTTGCGAGGTGACCTCCGCGCCCTACCGCCGGAGCCATAACCTCAGACCCGCTTTGATTTCATTGAGAAATCTCTGATCGGAGTCCGAGGTGGTCTTCATGAACCCCTGATTGGGGCACATTTGAGGGCACTGCTTAGGGCACATCTCAGGGCACATGGGACGTCTTCTGCTCGCGCGTCGCGCTGATGAGGAACATTGGCCCATGACGGTCACCGCCCGTATCCCACATCTCGAACGACGCCGCGCCGGGTACTTTTTTCGACGCAGACTGCCCCGCGCCGAAGGGCCGGAAAATAATTCTCAGAAAAAATTTTTGCTGCTCAGCTTGCGAACGCATGTCCCCGCCGAAGCGCGGGACATTGCACGCCGACCGACGGCTTTGAGCGATGCCGCCTTCGCCGGATTGACGGAGCGGCACATGGACCATCTTCAGGCGCAGCACATCGAGATCCTGGAAACGTTGGCGCGTTGCCAGATTGCCGCGCATGAGAAAATCCGCGCATCGGCCCCGCCGCGTTCCGAAGCGGCGGCGCAAACGGTTGCCGCACTGGAACAGGCCACGCAAGCCGTCCTTCGGCGCGCCCTTGCCACAGGCAACCGAGAGGAAGCGCGCGCCCCGCTGCGTGACGTCGCCCGCCACCTTGGCGTGACGCTGGCCGAAGACACCGATGACTGGAACCGCCTCGCTTTCGAAGCTGTGCGCCTGTTGCTGGATCTGAGCGCGCAGCGCGAGCGCGCGGAACTTGGTCTCTATGATGATCCCAGCCCGATCTTTCGATCCGCCCGTGCCAAAACGGCTGCGGCACCCGCGCAGGCCGTCACTCTGCCGCAACCGAGACCGTCAGCGCCTCAGACACCCACGTCCCTCCCCATGACGACGTGCATTATTGCAGACGCATCACCCGTCGAGCCGGTCAGAACCTCCCTGCCCGTCCATGACGCCTCCTTCCCGGCAAGCGCACCGGTCGAAAAGGATCCCGTTTCCTGGTCGGCTCATACCGAAATCGAGCAAAGCAAAGCTTCAGAACCGGTGGAAGCGCTGGTTTCGATCATGAATGATGAGGCGTCCGCCGACTGCAACGCAAGCGATCTAAAGCGCCGACTGGAACAGAACCCTCCGAAGCTCAACACCCTACCCATGAAGCGGCTTTCTCCGAAACTGCAACGCATTCTCAAGGACAAGCCACGCGGCATTTCGCTGCTGGAAGCCATCGACCTCATGGAAGAACTGAAGGGGCTTGGCCTGGGCGATGAATTTGGAAAGCACCAGGTGCCTGACACGGATGCCGGGGCAAAATGGCTCAAGGATTCCAGCAGAAAACTCAACTTTGCACGCCGTTTCTGGGCGGAATTTGTCGGGGACGATGTTTTTGAAAACATCGATCAAAGCGCCATCCGGGATGCCCTTGAATTCCTCCCGAAGATCCCGGCCAAGCACAGCAAGGGCACGAGCAAATGGGCTCCAACCGTAACATTTGCTGATGTCGTCGAACGCTGCGAGATAGAAGACGAATTGGAGCGTGATCGGCTGGTTGCTGAGGTCATGCGTAATCCGGAAGCCACCGAAGCCGATCTTGAAGACGCAAAAAACTACAAGGGCGAGGCCCGACTACGCGCTGTTACCATCACCAAGCATCGTCGTATGATCTCCGCGATCGGTCGCATGTTGGTCGGCCTCGGCCTCGCGGATCAAAACCCGTTCGATATCTGCGCGGTTTCAAACAAGGAACTGGACCGCATGAAGAAGAAGGAGCCCGACCGTGCGCGTACTGTGTGGGATGACCGGTTTCACGATTTGCTGGCCACGCCCGTCTTCCAAGGAGAAACATCCGAGGTCGGCGAACCGATGTTCTGGGCGCCTTTGCTCGCACGCTTCTCGGGAATGCGGGAAGAGGAAATCCTGCAGTTGGGGCCGGATGATTTCAAGAGCGACCGTGGCATCACGTACATTGATGTCAAGGCGTGGGATGGCAACTTCGTCAAGACCGGGACTTCTCAACGCAAAGTACCCCTCCACCCGGCGCTGATCGAACTGGGCCTTCTGAAGCTTGTTGAACTCCGCAAACAGCAGCGACAATCCCGCCTGTTCCCGCATCTCAAACGCGGGAAGGCGAAAGGCAAGTTCTCGGAACTGTTCAGCAAGAATTTCAACTATTACAGGATCACCAACGATGTGTACTGGCCGGGACTGGATTTTCATGCCCTGCGCACGACGTTCAACAGCGACCTCATGAACGCAGACAAGTCGGACGCCATCCGTTGCGTGATCCTGGGGCATGAACTCAAGGACGAAGGTGCCGCGTCCTATGGACAAGGCCTCCTGCTGGAAACCATGTTCAATCGTGTCAAAGACGTTTATGTTGACTTGCCCCGGGTCGTATCGCCCTTTGCCAAAAAAGAGCCCGTTTGCGACATTGGCGCCTCCAAGCCGAACCTGCGTCTCGTGTCTTGAGGCGGCAATCGACGTACTGATGCTGATGGAAGTATATCGCGGCGGACATAGATCCTTGAGTTTAGAAGTCTGGGTGGTTTTGTCAGCGATTTGCGGAAGTTGAAGCGGTGGGCGGAAAAAGTTGAAAACGGGGGCGTTGCATCCCGTGCGGATGGAGAAATGCCGATTTCAACTTGCCTCGGAAATTACGGAAATTTCAGTGGGTTGCGATTGTAGGCGGGTGCGACCGCCTGCCTGCGGGATCACAACTTCAGTTTGCATGGCGCGGAGCGTTTCCGGTCCAGGAAGGCCGCATGTTCGCGCGCAGCCTTGATCCCCTCCGAATGATCATAGTGACGTTGACCGGTCGTGGCACTGCTATGGCCCAGCAATGGGCCAACAGCCCTGGCAGCCGCGTCCAGTTCCTCGCTTGCTTCCGTTGCCACGTTGTCGCGCAACCGATGGACAGATATGCGCACGTGGAATTCGCGCTCGAGCAGGTTGCCGGTGAGGCTTCCGACCGTCGCTTCGGTTATCGCGCGTGACCGGTCCACGAAACTCGGGAAAAGCCAATTTCCTGCATCAAGTATCGGGCGAAAAACGTGCCGGTACTCAACAAGCGCTGCGTAGAGACCGGGGTTTCGAAACGTCTGTTCGAATTGCGCGAACGGTTTCTCGATTTCCGGAAGCTTCAGCGCCTCGCCGGATAGGCACACCCGGATGACTCCCGGCTCGGGAAGATACAGGGTTTCGTCAAAGACCAAGCAAGACAATGCACGAGCCCGTTGCGGCAAAGAGATGCCGACTGCCAAAAGGAGCCCGTTCCGAAAGTCCCGGGCCGCATGCGGACCACGTAATGGATTGCTGCGCCCCCGTTCCATGAGCTCGAATCCATGATCATAGATAGCGGAGGCGCCGACGAGCTGCGCGCCGGTTTTCGTCGGTGTTCCGGACCGACGGGCGGCCTCTCGGTGCTGCGTCACGACGAATGTACACGCCTCTGACTTGAAGCCCGGTACAGCAAGTTTGTAAGCCGCCACGATCCGTTCCAGATAGCACGCGCAGCTCGTACACGACACTGGCGGCTTCTGTTCGCTCGAGATCACTTCCGCATACGTCTCAAGCCCGGTCGCCGTAGGGCGCACGTCGGCTGCCGTCTGCCCGCAGTAGCGCAGCCATCTTCCCCACGCAGCTGCCATGTTCGTCAGCCTCGTTGCGCTCAATACCTGGAGTGCCCCCACTGAAGTGGTCCACCTTTTGGGGTAGAATTATCCCGTTTTCAGGAGGACGACGAGATGGCTGGC
>NZ_JBMPIX010000043.1:0-12830 GCF_049341065.1 Pacificoceanicola algae
AGTATCACATGCAGATCAACAAAACCTTTTCCCTTCAACAACATAGAAAGATGGGCGTAATGAAGCAAAGTTGTAGTCATATCGCCAAAGGGCCAACTTTCGCCGGGCATCGTCCAAGGTGTCGAAGATCTCCTCGTTCAACAGCTCGTCGCGTAGACTGCCGTTGAATGACTCGATTAAGGCATTCTGCTGCGGTTTTCCAGGGTCGATGTAATGCCAGGGGACCCCGTTCTTATCGGCCCATTTCAGGATGGCCCGGCTGGTAAACTCGGTCCCATTATCACTGACAATGCAAGCGGGCTTTCCGTAGATTCGCACCAATGCATCCAGTTCGCGGGCGACACGGGCTCCCGAGATACTGGTCTCGGCCACCAAGCACAGGTTTTCGCGGCAGCAATCGTCGATCACCGCCAGGATGCGGAACTTGCGCGACGCGCCGAAGCTGTCGGACAGGAAGTCCAGCGACCACCGCGCATTTGGGTGCGCGGCTGCTGGCATTGGCGTACGTGTGCCCCGGGCCCGCTTGCGCCCCCGGCGTCGCTTCACGGAGAGCCCTTCCTCGCGGTAGATGCGGTAGAGCTTCTTGTGGTTCATGGTCATCCCCTTGCGTTCCAGCAGGATGCCGATCCGGCGGTAGCCGAACCGACGCCGCTTGCCAGCAATCTCCTGCATTTCCTTGCGGATCTCCGGACAATCCGGCGGGCGTTGGCGCCGGACTGTCTTTGGATCGACACCGACAAGCCGGCAGGCCCGGCTCTGCGAGATGTCGTGACCCCGCATCGCCCTGAGCGCTGCCTCTCGCCGCTTGGTCAATGTCGTCAGTTCTTTCCCAGCAAGTCTTTCAGCACGACGTTGTCCAGCATGGTGTCGGCCAGCAGGCGCTTGAGCTTGGCATTTTCGTCCTCCAGCGCCTTCAACCTGGCCGCCTCGGACACCTCCATGCCGCCATACTTGGACTTGAACTTGTAGAACGTCGCCGGGCTGAGGCCATGCCGACGGCACACCTCTGCCGTCGGCATGCCTGCCTCCTGCTCCTTGATCATCCCGATAATCTGCGCCTCGGTGAAACGGCTCTTTCGCATTCGTCTGCTCCTTCAAGGTTGGGCAGACTCTACATCATGGTGAGGGATTTCGAGAGGGGCAGGTCAGTGTGATCCGACGATCTATTGCTGGAATCTGATCAGCGCTGGAAAGGGAGAGCGGTTTAGAAAAATCGATTCCACCGCAGTTGAATGACAGGTTAGGGAGATTCGCCGCATCGTTAAATATTTTGTTTCTGCACATGCGAGCATCCGTTTCGACGTTCTGCACGTGCATTCGCTTCGCTCTCATATGTCCGGAAAGTCCGCGCCTTTCGCGTAGATCAGCCATGCGGCGAAAGTGCGGTTTGGATCTCGGCTGGCGAACCCCGTTTGAACGGCCGCTGTGGCGACACTTGCTATGGCTTGGCGGAAACGGTGCTGCGCCAGCGAAGTGCAGAAATCGAATGTCGGCTTCGTCCGCATCTTGCTTGTTCATGTGCCTCGAAGAGAATGGCCATGAATACCGTTTATGCGTCTTCCATTCCACCCCAAGCCGCTCCATCACCGTCTGAAACACCAGGCTCTTGGCGACAGGGCCATTGTCGAGATAGATCATCCCGGGAATACCCTGGAACTCCGTATCTTCCTTAGGCGACATGGCATTGAACAGGAACCGCAGCGCGCTTTCCGCATCCTCGCCGTAGACGCAGCGGTACTCCTGATAGGATGTGCCGGAGCGGTCATCCACGACGCTGTAAAGCATCATTGTTGGCTGCCCCCGCTTGGGGTCCAGCCAAGCCGGCTGTGCGATATGCTTCAGATCCGAGGGACTGATGTCAAACTGCCAGCATGCGTTGGAATGGCGGGCTTCAAAGCGGGTTGCCGGCGCCGCGCGGGTCATGCGGGGCTGGTCGTATCCCCAATCTTTCAGCCACCGGTTCACGGTCGATCGTTTCAACAGGCCTTTCGGGGGCTGCACATGGCCCTCCGGCGTCTGGACACCATGCTCTTCCAGGAGTTCGATGGCCCGGGTGGTCGAAAGATGCCGCCCTTTCCTGTTGCTCGTGCGCATCTTCAAGGCGGCGATAATCTCGCAATAGCGCGCCAGATCACGTTCCTGGATGCCACGCGGTTTCCCGCGATCCGACCGCCGCAAGCCCTTCGGCTGATGCAGGGATTTCAGGGCGCGGTAGACCGTGGACGGGCTGACGCCAAAAAGGCCCGCGATCCGTCCAACCTCTTCCCGCCGCGCCGCTGACCGGGGCGGCAACCCGGTCAGCCGGGTTCTCAGCGCCAGCATCGTCTCTGCCGGAATGCGGATGCCCCTATTTGCCATCGGCAAACTCAGCGACATAGGCATAGAGCGTGGCCCGTGAGATCCCCATCAGGCTGCAAATCTCCGGCACCGTGTGTTTGCGGGAGCGGTAGAGGTCCACCGCATGGGCCCGTTTCTTGCGGTCCAGCGCTTTCTTGCGGCCGCCCTTGCGGCCGCGCGCCCGCGCTGCAGTCAATCCAGCCTGGGTGCGCTCCCGGATCAGGTTGCGCTCAAACTCGGCAAGAGCGCCGAACATGTGGAAGATCAATTGGCCGCCGCTTGACGTGGTGTCGATGGATTCCTGAAGGCTCTTCAGCCCGACGCCCATCTCCTTCAGTTCTTCGGCCCGGGCGATCAAATCCTTCAGGGACCGTCCCAACCGATCCAGCCGCCAAACAACCAGCGTATCACCCTTGCGCAGTTGTTCCAGGGCGCTGGTCAGGCCCGGCCTTGCCGTCTTGGCTCCGCTCGCTTTGTCCTCGAAAATCCGCTCGCAGCCCGCCGATCTCAGCGCGTCATGCTGCAAGGCAAGGCTCTGATCCTCGGTCGAAATACGTGCGTAACCAATGAGCATGAAAAACCGTCTGACAAACCAATTTGCTCGCCGAATCTCATACGGTGATTTCCAGACGCGGTAAACAGACAAAGTTGAGCCGTAAATTCAATCGGGAGAATTCGGCTACGGCTGCCGTCAAGCAAACGGGCGTTTGCCGGACGGCCTGTTCGCACGTAATCCGGGTTCGGCCCGATGATTGCAGGCTGGGTGCAAACAATCCGGGCTCATTCGCAAATAATGCGGGTTCCGCACCCCGGATAGACGCAAGCAATCCGGGCCGGAAATCACGATGTTTGCAAGCCGAGCACAGGATGATTGCAGGTCGCTACAGCTACGCGGAATGGAAAGAAATACCTGAAAACCGAGGCCGATGGAGCCGAACCGAATAACCTCTTGAGTCTGCCGCGCTGTAACTAGGCCTTGATCCAGTCCAAGAGGGGCGGTCGCGGCGTCACCGCCTCGGTATGTATCAGTGGCCCGAGATCACAGAGTCAGAGGCTGCGCGTCCGGCTTCTGATCGAACAGGATCACACGCCCGTCGCTGCTGCTCGGACTGTTGACCAGCACGAACGGCACATCCGCACCTTGTTTCTCATAGATGCAGCGGTATTTCATCTTGCCATCGAGCGGATCGCGCACTTGGTCGTAGCGATAGCTGTACTTGATCCCTTGATCGATCCAAGCCTCGACGCCTGCGGGCGTCACCAAGGACATGGGCTGCCCATCCAGCAGCAACGTTTTGCCCACGTTGAATACTTGATCCATCTTTCGGTCTCCTCTGTTTGTCCTGTCAGATCACGTCACAGGCTGTGACCTTCGCCACGATCCCTGTCCCGCGTGCTTTCATTCTCGTTGTCATCGCGCTCCTGCTCGCGGTCGTTGTCCGGTTCCAGCCGCTCGCGCGGCTTGTTCAAAACGTCCTTCAGCCGCTCGTTGACAGACGGCTTGCGCTCCTCGCGCTCGATGTCCTCGGAACGGTCCTGCCTTTGACGCTGGGCCGTGGTCCGTGACGGTCTCGCGGCATCCGCGCCGAGGTCATTTTCGCTGAACCCGTCCAGCTTGTGAACCGCCGCCTGGCCGTCGCGCCCGGCGTCCTTCTCCATGATCTCCTTCAGCCGCTCGCGCGCGTAATTGCGACCTTCCGGCTTTGGCGTGTCGTCCTGGTCCCGTGACCGGCCCACGACCTGCGACAACCGCTCGCGGATATCGTCCGACGTGCGCCCGTCGCGATCTTTCGCGGCTGCGGCCCTGAGCGCCGCCAGACCGGCAGAAACGCGGCCCTGCCCCGCCTCGCGCTCGATGCCGTAGGTCTCCCGCGCGATATCCAGCCGCTCACGCATTTCGCGGAAGGCGGCGCGGGCCTGGCGAGCGGCATGGACAACCGCGCCGCGCTCCGTGACCGGGACGTATTTCCAGCCCTGACGCTCGGCCATCGCCTTCGCCCGCCGCTCCATGGAATTGGCCGCTGGCCCCAGCTTCAGCTCGGGGTCGCGGTCCAGCTCCTCGGCGGACAGCTTGTCGCCACGATCCAGCGCCGCTTCGCGCTGCGCTTCGAGCGACCGGTGATCGACACGCTCGACTTCGCCGACACGCTCCAGCGCACGGTTCTGCAACTCGGCCCAGAGGCCGCGCATCTGCTCGATCTCGACGCCGCCGGTCTTGGCGGAATCGAGCACGCGCGTCTTGGCTGTGAAGCCCTCGGCTTCCAGCTTGCGGGTGGAGGTCAAAACATGAGCGTGATGGTTGCGCTGATCACCCTCGCGGTGCGGCGCGTGGATCGCCACATCGGCGGCCACGCCATAGCGGCTGACCAGCTCCTCGGCGAATTGGCGGGTGATCTGCGACCGGGCCTCGGCGCTGATCTCGGAGGGCAAGGCCAGCTCCCATTCGCGGGCGGTGACGGAGTTGCGACGGGTCTCGCTGGCCTCGGCCTCGTTCCAGAGGCGGGACCGGTCCGTGGCCCAGTCCGGGGCGTCCTTCGGGGTCAGGATGAAGGTCTCCTCAATGCCCTGCTTGCGGGTGTAATCGTGGACACGGCCTTCGCGCTGGCACTCGATGCGCTCCCCGACACGGTAGGCCGCTGCCGCCGTGGCGGAGCGCCCGGCGCTGCGTTTGATCGTCTTCACGGAGAGGTGGTAGCTGGCCATGCGCCCTCCCCTCGCCTGTGATGCAGACGCGCCCACGCGCCGGAGCTGATCCGTGCCGATGCCCTGACATTGGCCACCGGATCAGCCGTCTTTTCTTCGCAGGATCGCGCCCCAAACCGGCGCGGTACGAGAGGAAAAGACAGCCCGCTTGAGGCGAGCCAACGGCTCTCTGAGGCGTGGGCTTGCCAGTGATCTGTCCCCAAATCCCCAGCCTCATGGGGGGCAAGATATGGGGACAGATCACTGGCGGTTTGCCGGGGGCAAACCCGGTTCGTGTCAGCACCGTCAGGTCCGACGACACGAACCTCCCGCAAGGGAGACGCCAGCGGCAGACCGGCCCCCACCGTGGGGCATCGGGCGAGACGCTGGCGCGACCTTGCGGGACGCGATCCAACCGCTGAGGTTGGGCTGGGATGGTTTGGAAGGGGCGGCGCGCCCTTCCATGTCGCGGCGGCACGCAGCGAAGGGGATGGCCATCGGCCGGGGCTTTGCCCCAGAGAGATCGCACGCAAAGCTCGGAACCGCAGGTGAAGAGTTTGCATAAGTGCGCCCTTGTCCTTTACAGGCCTACGGGTAAGCGCTATCGCTCGACCTGACAAGACCAACCTGTCCACCTGCTCTTTTCAAAGATGGAGACGCGCATTGGCAGAGACTGAACTCGAACGGGCCGAGAAACGATACGCCCAGGCCAAGGCCCGGCTCCAAGCGCTGAAGAACCGGGAAAGCACCAGACAGCGCAAACTAGACACGCGGCGCAAGGTGATCCTGGGCGGGGCGCTCATGGACCTGGCCGAGAGGGATTCCGGTGCAGCCGCGATGCTCGACCGACTGATCCGCAACCTGCCCCGCGAACAGGATCGCAAGGCCTTCGCCGACTGGGACACGCCCTCCCCTGCTCCGTCCAACTCTGATCCGGAAACGCCGTCCTGATGCGGGGCGTAATGCTTGTCTTCGGAGGGCTGTTCCGGTTCTTCGGTCGGTTGATTTTCATGCCCATCCTGTTGGGCTGGATGATCGGCGCTGTCCTTTTCGGCGCGATGATCGGAGCACTCGTCGCCACGCCCTTCGTCTTCGCCTTCTTCGACCAGCCACCCGGCGAAAGCGCATGGCAGTGGCTGGTCTTTGGGCCGTTCATGCTCATAGGCGCTGTCTTCGGGTTCCAGTACTGGCGCATGGCCTCCGGGGCCGATGCCTTCTTCGGGCTGACCGGCGACAGCCACGGCTCCGCCCGCTTCGCCAACCGCAAGGAGCTGAAGAAGCTCCAGCGGGAAGACGGTCTCCTGATCGGGCGCAATCCGCACACCGGACGGCTGCTGCGCTATGACGGTCCGGCCCATCTGATCACCCTCGCCCCGACACGGGCCGGGAAAGGCGTCGGCACCGTAATCCCGAACCTGCTGGCGGCGGAACGCTCGGTCCTGGTTATCGATCCCAAGGGCGAGAATGCCCGGATCGCCGGGGAAGCCCGGCGGCGGTTCGGAACGGTCCATGTCCTCGATCCGTTTGAGGTCTCCGGGATGCCGTCTGCTGCCTACAACCCACTCGACCGGCTGACACCGGACAGCCTCGATCTGGGCGAAGATGCGGCCTCCCTGACAGAGGCACTTGTGATGGACCCGCCGGGACAGGTGACGGAGGCGCACTGGAACGAGGAGGCCAAGGCCATCCTCGGCGGGCTGATCATGTTCTGCGTCTGCCACGAGGACCGCAACCGCCGGACACTTGCCACCGTCCGGGAATATCTCACCCTGCCCCCGGAAAAGCTGCGCGCGCTGCTGGAGCTGCTGCAGGACAGCGATGCGGCGGGCGGACTGATCGCCCGAGCTGCCAACCGCTTCCTCGGCAAGGCGGATCGCGAAGCCGCCTCGGTCCTGTCGAACGCACAGCGCCACACGCATTTCCTGGACAGCCCGCGCATTGCCAAAGTCCTGTCGCGGTCGGATTTCCACTTCTCCGATCTGCGCCACCGGATCACTTCGGTGTTTCTGGTGCTGCCCCCGAACCGGATGGACGCCTACAGCCGCTGGCTGCGCCTTCTGGTGTCTCAGGCCCTTCAGGACATTGCACGGGACGCTGAGGCGTCCGTGAGGCCCCTGAGCGACCCTGAAGGCGCACAAGGGGGCACACAGCGCCTCAAGACGCCTACGCTGTTCCTCCTGGACGAGTTTGCCGCCCTAGGTCGCTTGGAGGCCGTGGAGCGCGCCATGGGGCTGATGGCGGGCTATGGCCTCCAGCTCTGGCCGATCCTGCAGGACATGAGCCAGCTCAGGGACCTCTACGGCGAACGCGCGGGAACCTTCATCGCCAATGCCGGGGTGCAACAGGTCTTCGGGGTGAACGATTTCGAGACGGCCAAATGGTTGAGCCAGATGATGGGCCAGGAAACTGCCGGGTTCCAGACCGACAGCTACAAGCCCGGTGACGGCCCCAGCTTCAGCAACAACATCACGGGTCGTGATCTGCTCACCCCAGATGAAATCATGCAGCTTCGCCCGGAAAGCCAGCTCCTGCGCGTGCAGGGGCAAGCCACCGCCGTCGCGCAAAAGCTGCGCTACTACACCGATCCTGAGTTCAAGGGGCTGTTCGTCCCGCAGGACCAGTAACCCCAAGGACGCCTCCCGATGCCAGACCAACCCGACCTCCCTGCCCTCTCCGATGATGATCTGCGCGAAACGCTCGATCTCATGGCCACGGCTGTCGCCAGTATGTCCGACAGGATCGACGATCTGACCGCCGTGGCGGACAAGCAGATCAAGGTCGCGACGGAAGCGCGGATCGCGGCCTTCGCCGCACGGGATCAGACCAATCCAAAAAATTACGGTGATCTTCTGGGTCAGACCCTCAACAGCCACCTTGGGGCAACCGCAGACGCGATGACCGAGATTGTCAGACACCTTGCCGTCCAGACGGACAAGACCATCGGGGCCTTGGCCAGATCGGAAGATGACAGGTCCAAAGCCTATCGAGAAGTGTTCGAGCGGGAACAGAAAGCGGATCGTCTCAAAAGTCGCCTGCCCTGGTTTGGTCTGGGTGCATTGGTTTTGGCCCTGATGCTGACGGTGACGCTTCCTCGTTTCTTGGCCAGCAACGCGTCCACATGTGCTGTCCTTGGGGCGTCCTGGACCACGACAACCACGGGTGTTGATGCCTGCGTCTTCTATCGACGGTGATTGGTCATCTGTGGCGATGGTCAGCTCAGCCCGACAGGCTGGGTGTTATATATGTGTTAGACTCTGTGTTACGCGAATCGTATGCCAACCTAAGATATTGAAAAATATGCTTTAATCCGGCATATTTTGAGCTTCCGGTGGGTGATATTACGATAACGGGTGTGTGATCTTACGAAAGATGGTGTGTGAAATTACGAAAGCCTGTCTGGTGGGTGATATTACGAATCCCTTGCCTTGGTGTGTGAAATTACGAATAGTAGTGGCATGGTGGGTGAAATTACGAAACCGGATCGGACGCCTCTTCTTCCCTTGCGACATGCACAGGGGGATTTCTTCGTTTGTGATATCTTCGACGCTGCGCCCAAAGGCGACATGGCGTCGATGGCGCATCCGATCTTCACCCTCTCGACCAAGCCTGACACCAAAAAACGACGCTATGTGGCTACAGATGGAAAGAGCTACGTGGAAATCAGGCCGAACATGATCGGTCTCGCAACTGTCCACGACCGTGACGTGCTGATCTATTGCATTTCTCAAGTGATGGCGGCTCTGAATGACGGAAAACAGGTTCACAGAACCCTTCGGTTCAAGGCGTACGACCTACTTGTCGCGACAAACCGTCCAGTTGCGGGAACCGGTTACAGCGGCCTGAAAGCCGCGCTGGAACGTCTCCAAGGGACGCAGATCGAGACTAACATCACCACGGGCGGCGTGGAACAGATTGACGGCTTTAGCCTGATAGACCGCTACCGCATTGTTCGCGAAACCCGCGACGGCCGGATGCTCGATCTAGAAGTCACACTTTCCGATTGGGTCTTCAACGCCATTGCCGGGGATGACGTTCTCACGCTCAATCGTCGCTACTTCCAGCTTCGTAAGCCTTTGGAACGCCGTCTGTATGAGCTGGCACGCAAGCAATGCGGGACGCAACCGGAATGGAAATGCGGTCTGGACAAGCTGAAGGACCGAACCGGCTCCACATCTTCTGATAAGGAATTTCGGCGGCTCGTCAAAGCAATCTGTAAGGCTGACGAGGAACACAACCACATGCCGGACTATGCCTTCCGAATGGAAGCAGACATCCTCACTGTAACGCCCAAACCTGAATTTCTGGAGAACTATGCGCCCAAACCAGAACAGGACAGACTGACCGGCGGCTATGTTCTGCCCCTCTCGCCTGATACCCTGGAACGGGCGCGGGATCTGGCTCCGACATGGGACATCAAGGTTCTGGTCGGAGAGTGGCGGACCTACGCCGCCAGACAGAAAGAACCACCAAAAAACTCGGACGCCGCGTTCCTCGGTTTCTGCAAGAGCTGGTTCAAGAAACGCGGTCGCAACGGCTGGTAGAGTAATTACTCAAACACTCATTTACTCAAGTACTCAGACCAAAGATCACGGGTGATGTCGGAGATTGACCGGCCCTCCTCGACCGCCTTAATCTTGATTTTGCGATAAAGTGTCTCCTCGATCTCGGCATTCAGGCGCTTCTTCTTCTCAGTCGTCTCGGTGACTTCGTGCAGGATGCGTTTGCGGGCCTCGTCGCCACGGCTTGGACGTTTAGCGGAAAGGGCCATCACGCGACCTCCCGTGTCGCGGTTGCAAGCACTGCCAGTATTTCGTTGCTCAGCGCCGTGGTCTCCGCCCTCGCCTTCGCATTGTCGGCGTCGAATACGGTCAGCCCTTCCGATGCCGTCTGAGGGTAGACTTGGCGTTGTGTTATGGTCGTCTCACAGACAGGCAAGGCGTAGTCGTCCAGCGCGGTTCGCACGTCACTGCCCAGCCGGGTTCCTTCCACGACACGGGAGACCACAAACCCGGCACGCGGCGATCCGTCCGTGACCTCTTGGCGAGCCTTGATAAAATCCACCAGGTCCGACGCGGCCCAAATGTCGTATGGCGATGGTTGAACGGGGATCAGAACGAAGTCGCTGACTTTGATGCACGCGGCGATCATGTCTTCTAGTTTTGCCGCGCCGTCGATTACCACATAGTCGTAGTTTGCTGCCATACTGGTCAACGTCTTAACGTTGTTGGGACGGTCCAGCGCGACCAGCTCGATGGGATTGTCTTCGCTGGCTGCGTGCCAGTCACGTGCGCTGCCTTGTGGGTCGCTGTCCACGATCAGAACCGAGTGTCCCATCTCGTGCAGCGATCTGGCGAGATTGGTGCTGATGGTGGTCTTGCCGCTACCACCTTTCGGATTCAGGACGGAAATTATGCTCATAGCTTTGCCTCATTTGTGTATTTACTCAAAGGTGTAACTGAGTATTTGAGGTGCGGCAAGTTTGGTGAGAACTGATGTCCGGCATCCGTTTGCTAGAAAGTGAGTGACAGAGCTGCAACTCATTTACTCAAAACCTCATTTGAGGAAAGTGTAGGGCAGGGGCGCAGCGCGAATGCTACGGGCGTGCTATGACTATCCCTGTCGCGCTCTGACCTCGCCGATGAAATCCCCAACCGACCAGAGCCAGCCGCGCTGCGCATCCGTGTAACTGCCGTGAACTGGGGAGGGGACCACGAGCTGAAGGCTGGACGCCTCCATCTGGTCGGTCTGCGGCTCTGAAATCCCCGGCTCCAGCGTCAGAAGATGTTTGCGGCTGATCTTCTCGGCCTCGGCCAAAACCTGCCGCCAGCGGTCCTTGCAAGTGGATTTGGCCCCCAGCATTGTCAGGCGTGGGTCGCCCTCGACTGGAGCTGCCTGGTAGGTCTCCAGATCGGGGAACAGGAAATCGGGCTTGTGGTTGTGTTCCGTAACTGCGCCCCGGATATCATCGCTTCCGACGCTATGCGCCGCGCATGCTGCGGGCGCTCGATATTCAGGCGGCGCCGGTGGCCGAACCGTTGCTTGCCGCGGCCGACATCGTCGCAGGTACGGAAACGACGACTACCCGGCCACTGACTTTTCTGCGCCGGGCTTCGAAATGGCATCGACACTTGAATCACGACGATGGGAACCGGCTTTGGGAGGTGGCGGTCCTGTGCCACCTGCGCGACGCATTCCGTGCCGGCGATATCTGGCTCACACATTCCCGCCGATATGGCGATCTCAAGGACGCGCTGGTTCCGACAGAAGTTGCTACGGCCACGCCAAAACTGGCCATGCCGTTTGAACCGGAGCTCTGGCTCGCGGATCGAAAATCTCGCCTGGCAGATGGCTTGGAACGACTGTCCCGCGCCGCCAGGGCGGGTGCCATTCCGGGAGGTTCTATCGAAGGTGGCGTGCTCAAGATTGACCGTCTGACGGCGGCTGTCCCCGAAGAGGCCGATGCCATGGTGCTCGATCTTTACAACCGCCTGCCGGAGATCAGGATCACAGACCTCCTGCTCGAAGTGGATGACGAGATCGGCTTTACCGAGGCCTTCACCCATCTGCGCACCGGCGTTCCATGCAAAGACAGGGTTGGCATGCTGAACGTGCTGCTGGCTGAAGGGCTGAACCTTGGCCTCAGCAAAATGGCTGGGGCCACGAACACCCATGATTATTTCCAGCTCTCGCGCCTGTCGCGCTGGCATGTGGAAAGCGAGGCGATGGCACGCGCCCTGGCCATGGTGATCGAAGGTCAATCTGCCTTGCCGATGGCCCGGTTCTGGGGCGCAGGGCAGACCGCTTCGAGTGACGGGCAATTCTTCCCGACCACGCGCCAGGGCGAGGCGATGAACCTGATCAACGCCAAATACGGCCATGAACCCGGTCTGAAAGCCTATACCCATGTCTCCGACCAGTTCGGCCCTTTCGCTACCCAGACCATCCCGGCCACGGTGAACGAAGCGCCATACATCCTTGATGATCTGCTGATGGCCGATGCAGGCCGGAAGGTCAGGGAGCAGTATGCCGACACGGGCGGCTTCACCGACCACGTCTTCGCCGTCACCGCCCTTCTGGGCTTTCAGTTCATCCCCCGCATCCGGGATCTGCCATCCAAGCGCCTTTACCTCTTCGATCCGAAATCCTGCCCGAAAGAGCTGACGGGCTTGATAGGCGGCAAGGTCAGGGAACCTGTCATCTGCTCGAACTGGCCCGACCTCCTACGCGCAGCGGCCACCATGGTTGCGGGTGCGATGCCGCCAAGCCAACTCTTGCGAAAATTCGCGGCATACCCCCGACAGCATGAACTTGCGGTAGCATTGCGCGAAATCGGCCGGATCGAACGGACGCTGTTCATCATCGATTGGCTGCTCGATGCCGACATGCAGCGCCGTGCCCAAATCGGCCTGAATAAGGGCGAAGCGCATCATGCGCTGAAAAACGCCCTGCGCATTGGTCGCCAAGGTGAAATCCGTGATCGAACAGCCCAAGGCCAGCACTTCCGAATGGCCGGGCTGAACCTGCTCGCCGCTATCATCATTTACTGGAACACCAAGCACCTTGGCCAAACTGTCACGGCGCGCCAACGCGACCGTCTGGATTGTTCACCAGATCTGCTAGCGCACATCTCGCCACTCGGATGGGCCCACATCCTTCTCACCGGTGAATACAGGTGGTCAAAAAAGTGACCAAACCGCCTTAGCGTAGGATTCTGCACTCTCCGGCATCAGACCCCTATGAGAAGGCACGGCGCGGCGAACTTGTCGTCGCCGCTCCTGTCGGTTTCGTGAAGGCTGGCGACCGGCTGGAGA
>NZ_JBMPIX010000044.1:0-11698 GCF_049341065.1 Pacificoceanicola algae
GGCCAAACCAAGGGTGCCATCGATAAAGAACCTCGCGTCGGTCGATAACGTGGGTGTTCTGGCGTTCAGTTGTACAATCATAAGCGCCCGCACTCATCCCACGGGTTGCTGACGCCGGGCGAGGCATATGATAGCAGAAACCAGAACCTGAAAGCCGCCGCCTGAAATGAAACCCATGCTATAGCTTAGCCCGGCGGAAAACTGGTCGAAAAACCAAGACCACCTCTCCATACCTAAAACCTGACAAGTTGAAAAAAGTTGAAATCGGTCGGGGGACGATCAGCAGTCGAGGCACATGATCCTCGCGCATGCGGGGAACGCGAAAATCGCAAAGCACTCCCCCTGCCCCATCGGAACGCGATCACTCGGCCAAGGCGCTATCCGAAGCTGCGCAAGGCTGAAAGCGAAGATGGTGGCATGACATGGGAGGGTGCGGGCAAACAGTTTGAGCGGGAGTAGCCTAGACGTTGCGCAATCAAATGTAATGCCGATCTCGTTCGTGGCTTTCTCAAGGTTGATTTAATGTTTGTGATCCGCACAACCTTAGCTGCTTGGGAGGCGCCAATAGCAGTTATCCACAGGGCCCGACCAGTGTTATAAGAGTTATATAAAGTGTTAGTAAGTTACGCTCTACACCTTATTCATATAGGCCATTGATATATATTATCTATTTGGAAACTTAGACCAATCTTCGGTTCCCAGAGGGGCGAAGATTGGTTCCTAAAGGGGCGAAGTTTCGGTTCCCAGAAGGGCGAAGATTGGTTCCTAGAGGGGCGAAGTTTCAAGCTGGCGTCGCCAGCAGCCATCGGTTCCTAAACCGACGAAGAAGGTTCCTAGATCGACGAAGGTCTGATAACAGCATCTCATGGGAAATCTTCTGCCTGATCGACACCCCAATAGGGACTTCTTTATTCTAGATGTCTCGGATGCTGCTCCGAAAGATGACATGGCCTCCATGGAGCATCCGGTTTTCTCGTTGTCGGTTAAACCCGACATGCGCGAACTCGACTACACACATGATGGCAAACGGGTCGTGATCGTACCCAGTGGCAAGGGACTCGCCACGATCATGGACAAGGACATCCTGTTATACTGCATCAGCAAGCTGGTGCATCAGATGAATGCCGGTGAAGAGATCAGCCAGTGGGTCGAGCTGTCAGCCCATGAAGCGATGGTCGCTACCAACTGGCGTACCAATCGCGAAAGCTATCAGCGTTTTGAGGATGCTCTTGATCGGCTGCGCGGTACGACGATCAAGACGAACATCAAGACGAACGATCATCTGCAGGTGCGCGGCTTTGGCCTGATCGATGCTTACGAGATCAACCGTCGAGACGGCTCGGGCGAAGAGGACCCGTTCGGACGTATGGCAAAGGTTCGGATCAAGGTTTCGGACTGGACCTTTCGAGCGGTGCAGGGGATGGAAGTCCTGACCATCAATCCACAGTACTTCCGGCTTCGACGGCCGTTGGAGCGGAGAATATACGAACTTGCCAGAAAGCACGTCGGGGATCAGGCACGGCCCTTCCGGATTGGTCTGAACAAGCTTCAACGCAAGGTCGGAAGCAACTCTCCTGCAAAGAAGTTCAAGTATTTTGTAAAGCAAATCGCCCAGGACGGCCACCTTCCTGACTATGACATTGCAGTGGACGGGGATATGGCAACCTTTACCGCCAAACGTGCGGGCTTCACGGGAAATCAAAGTCTTCTGGACCTCGACATGCCAACAGTGCCCTCCCCTGCCCTTCTGGCCAAAGCGAGAAAGGCCGCTCCCGGTCTGGATATCTACGCCCTCTACAGCGATTGGCAGGACTTCACGTCAAGGCAGACGGAACCGCCAAGAAGCCTCGACGCCGCATTTCTGGGTTTCTGCAAAAAGCGGTTTCAAGAAGACGTGTGAACGCTTTAATGTGTGGTGGTGTGCACACCACCACACATTAATCCCGCCAAGCAATCACTTCTCTTTTGAGCGGCTCGCGATCATCGGCTTGCGGCGGCTTTGAAATATCATGTCGATCGCCTCCGCCAAAAGCGCTTGAACGGAACTGTCTTCGGTGAGAGCGATCTCTCGGAGCTGCTTAGAAACCGCAGGATCGAAATATCCACCGACGTGCTTGGTCGACTTTCGCGATGGTCTTGCGTGGGGTGATGCGGGTTTTGCGTCATTGGAGGGCGTTTTCAACGTTTCCAACGCGGGTTGGGCCTTCGGTTTGAGCGCGGATGCGAACTTGTTGCTCATGCGACCTTGCCTTCAAGTTGTCGTGTGGGGATGTGAAGGTGTTCACACATGAACGTATGCAGTTGTGATGCTTCCCGTGCAGCCTTGCCGTCCGGCTCGAATTCTTCTGCCGACTGCCCGCTGATCAACGCGCGCGAGAAGGCGACCCGCTGACGAAGCTGGACCGGACAAATTCCGACCCCGAGCTCTGCGATGGCTTCGGCGGCCTCGGTTGCCTCACTTCCTTGCGGTGCGACGGCATTCATCACCACAAAGATAGGTTTTCCGGTCGTCTTCACCAGATTGAGCGTGTTGCTGATGGCCTCAATATCCAGAATTGCGGGGCGGCAGGGGACGAGGATCAGGTCGGCAGCTTTTGCCGCTTCTAAAGCTGCGCTATCGGAATGTGGCGCCGTATCGATGATGAGAAGATCGCCGTCCATGTCTTTCACGCGGCTGATCTCGTGGCTAAGCCGGCTTGCATGCGCGGAAAGCACAACAGGAATCTCCGCAGCGCGCCGGTCGCTCCAGTTTGCTGCAGAAGCCTGCGGGTCGAGATCGATGATCGCCGTGTTTTTACCCTGCAAGGCGGATGATGTCGCCAGATGAAGGGCGAGGGTGGTCTTGCCCGCTCCCCCTTTCTGGCTGATGATTGCAACTGTTTTCATGACTGCTCCTTTGTGCGCGCGATTTCACGTCTTCACGTGTGCACACTATCACGCGCGAACGTGTCAGTAACTGAACATGTGCAAGTGTCCGGGAAATTCTCCTAGATGTGTTGCAGCAGCGACAAGTATAAGATCACCATGCCTGCGGCAGGATCGAGACTTCTTCTTGAAATGTGCGCCAATGACATATATGTCAGAGGCGAAGCAAGGGCATGATGATGACAAAGCTACAGACTGTCGCGGAAATGCCTGAATTTCAGCGTCGGGCGAAAACCATCATGTCCGATGAAGAGCGTGAGGCGGCAATCCACTTCATCGCTGCGAACCCGGAAACAGGTGTTTCGCTCGGGGGCGGGCTTCGCAAGGTCCGAATTCCGCGTGACGGGGGCGGCAAGAGCGGTGGCTTCCGGACGATATATGTTTTCGGCGGAAGTCACATGCCGATCTTCCTGGTGACGGTCTTCGCCAAGAACGAGAAGGACAACTTGACCAAGGCAGAACAAACAGCGGCCGTCGAGCTCAGCAAACGGATCGTAGCCATGTATGGAGACACAAAATGAACGCCAATGACAGCATCACGAAAGGCCTCGAAGAGGCGCTGGCCTTTGCCAACGGGCAAAAGGGCAGGGCGCGTGTGCATCAGGTTTCGGTGCCAGAGGTGGATGTCGCGAGCATCCGCGAGAAAACCGGTCTTTCACAGGCTCAGTTCGCCCGCAGTATAGGCGTGGCTAAAGGTACGCTACTGAACTGGGAGCATGGACGTCGTCAGCCGACAGGCCCTGCTCAGGTACTGCTGGCGCTGATCGCGAAAGACCCGAACGTAGTGCAGGGCTTGTTACGGTAAGGCTCCTTTACAGTATTTATATGTCAAAGGGAGAATCGATGAGCAAGTTCACCGATAAAGTTAATCAGTCTCTGACAGAAGCCGTCGTTCATGCGATAGGGCAGGGGCCGGCAATCATCAATTAATCTAGCGGCACCTGCCAAGCTGATTAAAACGGCGTGCGATTCAAATAGAACTCGCCTGCACTTCACTATGTAGCCAGTCCATGAATATTGAGAAAAACGGATGGTTCTCGGTCGCGGAGGGCCGGATGACGGAAAATGGGCACGCGACCTCGACATTGTCACTGAATGCGACGGCTAGCCGGTTTGTATCAAACTCGCGGCTCAACAGTTCTTCGATTCCAATGGCGATACCGAGACCGCTCATTGCGGCTTCGTACATCATTGACGCGTTTTCAAACCATTGGCCTCTTGTGGTGTCAACGGACACACTGTTTGCCTGCGCCCATCGGACCCAGTCATTGGGCCTAGTGTCGCAGTGCAGCAATGCGTTTTGCCAATCCGCAGCATCGCCGGTTAACGTGTCAGGCGGCAGGTAGTTCGGGCGGCACACCGGAACCAAAGTCGTTTCAAATAACCTCGTTGAGATATAGCGCGGATCATCCGAGCTGTCCGAAAGGATTGCCAGATCGATACCTTTTCTTTCAAACGGGATATCATGGCTGAGCGTTGTGACGATCCGAAGTTGGGCGTCAGGATGAGTTTGCAGGTAACGCGACCAGCGCGGTATAAGCCAGCTGACTATAAAACTTGGATAGGCACATATGACAAGCGGACGATCAGCGCGCTGCTCGGCCAGATTCTGTGTTGCCAACGCGATCCGGTCAAAGACATCGGCAAGACTATCGACATAGATCTGCCCTTCACGGGTCAGCGAAATCTGCCGGTTCATACGATGGAAGAGTTCGCAACCCAGATAATCTTCAAGCGACCGGATGGAGCGACTGACAGCGGCGGGTGTCACGCTCAGTTCAGTAGCGGCTTTGACAAAGCTGCCTATGCGTGCCGCCATAACAAAGGTGCGAAGTGCGTTAAGCGGCGGAAGTCTTGGATCCATGCCATGACCTCGCATAACAAAAACTCAACTGACCACTAAGAATAAGTCGATTGTCAGTCAATGGCGATTGCTCTGACACTGAAACACGATGGGCGACAACCGAAAGATTGTGCGTCAGCGCTGAATTGCTGAGGAGCGTTATTGTGAGCGAGAGACGTAGAAAATTCTATGCGTGGGGCTTTGAAGACCAAAGCGCTTCCCCCGAAGAGATGGCGCCGGTGCTGGACACTTGGCACCGTACTTTCGAGGTGGATTCATTCGAAGTGATGGCTCCGCCAACTCTTGATACCATCGATATGCCCGACAGCAGAATCACGCAATTTCCCGAGGCAATCAAGGAAATTTGCCGCACCGATCGGTATGAACGTGCCTTGCACAGCTACGGTCGTTCGTTCCTTGACAGCGCCAAAATGTTTCGTGGGGATTTCCGCAATGCACCTGATGTGGTCGCCTATCCGCGCAACGAAGAGAACGTGCGCGCGCTTATCGACTGGGCGGGTGACATCGGTGCGGCGGTTATTCCGTTTGGTGGCGGGTCCAGTGTTGCCGGTGGTGTAAACCCTGAAATAGACGGAACCTATGCCGGTGTGGTGACCATCGACATGTGGTATTTGAACAAAGTTTTGGAATTCGATCCAGTGTCACGCTCGGCGCGTGTACAGGCCGGGGTTTATGGGCCCGACCTGGAGGCACAGCTAAAAGCCCACAATGCCACGTTGCGCCATTATCCCCAGAGTTTTGAACTTTCGACCCTTGGTGGCTGGATAGCGACACGGGCTGCCGGGCATTATGCGACACACGGTACTTATATAGACGATTACGTTGAAAACATTCGTATGGTTTCGCCCAGCGGAACAAGCGAAAGCCGCCGTTTGCCCGCCTCTGGCGCTGGTCCGTCGCCCGACCGCTACGTGATGGGCACAGAAGGATCCGTCGGTATCATCACCGAAGCTTGGATTCGGGTTTTATCCCGGATCAAGCACAAGGCCAGCAAGACGGTGACCTTCGCTGAATACGATCAAGGTGTCGAAGCGGTGCGTGCGATATCGCAAGCTGGTCTTTACCCAGCAAACTGCCGCCTGATTGACGCGCTTGAAGCCAAGTTGACCGGAGCATTCGATGGTAGCCGGCCAATCTTGGTGTTGGGGTATGAAAGCTCACACTATCCGGTGGATCACTTGATGGACCTTACCGTTGAGCTGTGCCGAGAGTTCGGAGGCACACCGGTTGATGAGGCCGAGCAGGGACGCAACAGCGTGGCTGGCCAATGGCGCAATGCTTTCATTCGCGGTCCTTACTATCGTGAACACATGACATCGCGTGGCATATGCCGTGAGACCTTTGAGACGGCTGTATGCTGGAACGATTTTAAAGAGCTGCACAGCACAGTCATAGAAACGGTGAATAAGGCGATCAAGCGTGTGACCGGTCGGTCAGGCACTGTCACCTGCCGCTTTACCCATGTCTATCCTAACGGCCCTGCACCATATTTCACGTTCCATTGCCTTCCGGATCGTGAGCGGATGGGCGAACAATGTATGGAGATCAAGATTGCAGCCTATGATGCCGTGATGAAGGCGGGGGGAACAATAACCCATCACCACGCCGTCGGCAGGCTGCACATGCCGTGGTATGAGAAGCAGCGCCCGGCCCCCATTGGTGCGGCGTTCACGGCGGCAAAAAAGGCGCTTGACCCCAAGTCAATCATGAACCCCGGAGTGATCATTGCCGAACAAGGGGGAAAATAAATGAACTTGCCGCTTGACGGTCTTCGGATTCTTGATCTCTCGCGCATTCTTGCGGGGCCAAGTTGCACGCAGACTCTGGGCGATTTGGGAGCTGATGTCATCAAGGTGGAAAGACCGGGCATCGGTGATGACATTCGCGGATGGGGGCCGCCCTTTCTGAAAGATCAGGATGGCAACGACACCCGTGAAAGCGCCTATTTCATGTCGACCAATCGCAACAAGCGATCTCTGACCGTGGACATCGCATCAGACGAGGGGCTTGAGATTATCAATGCTCTTGTCGACAAAAGCGATGTTCTGATCGAGAACTTCAAGGTTGGTGATCTCAGGCGCCGTGGACTGGATTGGGCGTCGGTCCACGCACGCAACCCGCGTCTTGTCTATTGTTCGATCACTGGATTTGGACAGACCGGCCCTTATGCCGCGCGGCCCGGTTACGATTTTGTCGTTCAAGGCATGGGGGGGCTGATGAGCATTACAGGCGAGGCGGAACGCCAGCCAATGAAGGTCGGCGTGCCCATCTCGGATATCATGTCGGGGATGTACGCGGCGGTGTCTATCCTGGCGGCCCTTCGTGAGCGTGATCAAACCGGGGTGGGGCGTCACATTGACATATCGTTGCTCGATTGTCAGGCGGCGTGGTTGTACAATCAGGCGTCAAATTATCTTGTCGGCGGGGCTCAGCCGGGGCGTCTGGGCAATGCCCACCCGAACATTGTTCCTTATGAAACCTTCGCCACGGCTGACGGCCACATAAACCTTGCCGTGGGGAACGATGGGCAATACGGGCGCCTTTGTCAGGCCATCGGACGGCCTGACCTGGCTGATGATCCACGCTTTTTGACCAACACGCAGCGGCTTGCCAATCGTGACGCGGTTCTGCTCGAGATCCGTGCAGAGTTGAGCAAACGGAAATCGGCCCAATGGCTTGCCGATTTGCAGGATGCCGGTATCCCCTGCGGACCGATTAACACCATCCCCCAAGTGTTCGAAGACCCCCACATCCAGGCGCGCGGTATAGTTCAAGAGGTCAACCATAGCGCTGCACCAGATGTGAAAGCAAAGGTGATGCGTACGCCGATCCGCATGGAAGGTCATGAATTCGGTGTCCGCCTGCCACCCCCCATGCTGGGCGAACACACCGACGAGATCCTGTCCGAGGTACTTGAGTATAACGCCACCACGATTGCAGCGCTGCGCGAGAGGGGTACGGTATGACTGGCGCTGCTTAACCTAATCGAACTCATTGGGAGAACTTGGCAAAGCGCCCGCGTTTCCTGATTTGATGATACTAAATCGGCGAAGCCGATTCCGACAGACAACGATCATTGCGGAGCATATCTGGTTTCATGCAAGTTACTCAGTGCGCAGTTGGAAATAAACAGAACTCGCAGCTGTCCCTGAAGTCGACATAGATGAATCCTGCGCCCGCCAAATAATGAGCCAGCCTGTTGCTGGACATAACGGGAGGAAGATTGATGAGATTAAAGCTGAAACCGACATTGATGACCGCGCTCGCGGCAAGTGCTGTTGCTCTGTCAACCGCGACCACAGCATTGGCCGAATATCCAGAGCGCCCAATTCAGGCCATTGTGCCTTGGGGTGCCGGCGGTGGCGCTGATGGTATCGTCCGCAAAATCATGAGCATTGCAGAACGCGAATTACCAGTGTCGATCTTTGTCGAAAACTTGGACGGTGGTGTTACATCCATAGGCATAAACCGGCTGATGAATTCACCGGCTGATGGCTATACCATCGGCGCATTGACCTATGATAGCGTCGTGACCGTACCGTGGGAAGGGATCTTGCCGGGCTACAGCCTGGACAAACTGGATATGATTTCCCTGGTCACGACAGAACCCAACGCGATGATCGTCGGCGGTGATACCGATTATTCCACGTTCGACGATCTTGTTTCTGCCGCGAAAGCGGCCGAAGGAAATATCAACGTTGGCATTATGGGCCTTGGCTCAATGACACACCTGACACTTCTCCAGCTTCAGGAAACGACCGGTACGCGTTTTCGGATCGTTGCATATCCCGATGGCAGTCCGGGCCAGAAGGAAGGCATTCTGTCGGGCGAAGTCGATGCTGCTGTCACCAGCCTTGGCGATTTCGCACCGCTGTTAACCTCCGGTGATGCGCGCGGTCTAGTCGAATTCAGCGCTTCCAAAAATCCCGGTTTTCCGGAAGTGCCTACGAGCGAGGAGGTCGGATTGGATCTTCAGACCGGCAGTTTCCTGTTGTTTGCTACGCCAGCCGGCACCCCAGATGAGGCCAAGCAGGTTTTGGAGCAAGCGATAAAAACGGCCTGGGATAGTGATGAGTTTCAGGACTGGGCCAAGAAAGTCGGGGTAACGGCAACCTGGATGGGTAGTGATACGGTCACTGAATTTGCTATGGATTTCCAAACCGAGATTTTCACAACTCTCGAAGAGCTCACTGATCAGGGCATTCTCGAATAGAGATTGGCCAAAATCCGCAAACCATCCCAACCTTGGGCAATGGCAAAATGGGCGGCCAATACGTGGTCGCCCAACGCGCCAGAGCCCGACTCAACGCACTTCGTGTCAAACCTGAATGGCATAACACTGTTTGAAATCATGGATTTCAGCGCGTTGGGGATACCTCGCACCTCAAGTTCGAACACGAAGCGCTACATAGGAGAATTGCAATGCCTGAGAATTCCCGGCGTTTCCGATTTGGCGAATTGATCTTGCCGCTGATCATCTTCATTGCCACGACGATTTATCTTTCGGATGCGCTGCGAAACGGGGCTATTTTTCGCTATGGGTTACCAAGCGCAGGCTTCATGCCGATCGTCCTGAGTGTTGCCATGTATCTTGCTCTTCTGGCGGTTGTCTTTGGACAACTGAACCGTCAGAAGGTGACCGCTGAGAAAACGTCTCCGTCCTCGGCTGCGGAGGAGTTGCCCGATTTTGAAGTTCCCGCTCCGCCATCAGGCGTCAGTGCACATATCGCCATGGTTGCTGTGGTCGCGATTTCATTCCTCTATGTTCTGTTTTTTCGCCAGCTCGGTTTTGCAGTCTCCACGTTCCTGTTTTCTCTGGGGTTGCTGGCGGCGTTCCAGTTCGGCTGGTCGAAGGGCATTCGTGGCGTCGTGCTTAACCTTGTCGTCGCCGCGGGCATCAGTCTGCTTACCTATCTGTTCTTTGCCGTACTCTTCGGCATCCAACTTCCAAGAATGGGATTACTGAACTAATGGAGCAATTTCTGCACGTTGTCGGCGGATTTCAGACGATCGCAGAACCTGCGGTGTTCGGTTATCTGGTGGCCGGGTTTCTGATCGGAACGATTTTTGCCGCGATCCCCGGCCTGACCGGCACGCTAGCGATCGCGCTGATCCTACCGATCACCTATTCGATGGATGTGACCTCATCCCTTGTTATGTGTTCTGCGATTTTCATGGGTGGACAATATGGCGGCAGCATCACTGCGATTACGGTGAACATCCCCGGTGCACCCTGCGCCGTCATGACCGCCTATGAAGGAAATATCCTAATGCGGCGTGGCGACGGCGCACGCGCGCTGCGCAGTGCGGCGTTAGCCTCGATGATGGGCGGCGTGGTCGGTGCTATTTTGCTGATGGGGTTGGCACCCGTCATGGCGCAGGCAGCACTTTACGTGCAAACGCCAGGAAAGTTTTCACTGATCCTGTTCGCCTTTTTCGTGATTATTATCTCGAACGATCAATCCATCTCCAAAGGGATCGTGGCCACATTGCTGGGCCTCATGGTCGCGACCATCGGTATTGATGTGGCAAGCTCCAAAGCACGTCAAATCTTTGGATTTCCCACATTAGTTGAAGGTATCGACCTGATGGCAGTCATCATCGGCGCCTTTGCGATCAGCGAATTGTTCGTTCAGGTCACAGCCAACTCAGGGAAAAAACACGATACGCTAGAAAGCCTGCCGGAAAAGGTCAGATGGAGCTGGCGCGATTTCATGCCACGCGGGGCTGACTATGGGTTGATCGGCACCTACCGATACATCAAGTTCGCGATGATCGGTTATTTTGTCGGCGTGCTGCCGGGCGCGGGCGGCAGCAGTGCGGCGTTTGTTTCTTATGCTGAGGCAAAGCGCAGCTCTTCTCGACCGGAGGAATACAACGACGGCTCAATCGAGGGCATCGCTGCCGCGGAGGGTGCAAACAATGCGATGTGCGGTGGGTCGCTGGTTCCGATGCTGACCTTCGGGATTCCAGGCGATACAACTTCGGCCGTGATCTTGGGGGTGCTGATCATCAACGGTCTTCAACCGGGGCCTCAAATGATGACCGAACAATTCTCCGTCGTGACGCCGATGATGGCGGCATTGCTGGTTGCGGCGTTGCTGATTCCGATCACGCTTTTGTTTCTTGGCCCGTGGTATATGCGATTGGTTTCGATCAATAAGGCAGTACTGTTCTCGGGCATCGCGGTTATTGCAATGGTCGGTGCGTATGTATCGACTTTTTCCGTGTTTCAAATGGGGGCGGCGCTTGTCGTAGGGATCTGCGCCTATTTCATGCAACGCAGCGGATATCCCATGGTTTCTTTCCTGCTAGGTTTCATTCTTGGACCAGACCTTGAGGTTTATATGAGACGCAGTCTAGCCATCACTGACGGAAGTCCGTCCATTTTCTTCACAAGTCCGGATAGCCTATTCTTCCTCGGGCTGATCGTGGTGTTCTTCTATTTCATGGTTGTTCGCACTTGGGCATCTCGGAAGCGGATATAGCCGCCGGAATTGAAGCGGTCGGGGTGATGAGTGATGTCAAGCCTGCCGCCAACCAAGACCGCAAGTAACTCGGCACCAGAATCATGCCATCAGCCCTCATATCAGCTCCAGAACTGGAGATTATTCAGTCAAGAAAGGTGGTTAGGTTCGTTTGAACAGTTTCGAGACTTTTCGTGAGTGGATTTCCTACTCGGGTTATGCCGCGATCGGGACTGGTTGCCGCTTGAACTAACATGCCTAATCGAGCGGCTCTGGCGGTCGCTCAAGTACGAGTCCCTGTACCTGAACGTCTTCGAGACCGGCTCTGAAGCCCGCAATGGGATCGGCGCCTGGATTACCTACTGCAACTTTGCTTCATTACGCCCATCTTTCTATGTTGTTGAAGGGAAAAGGTTTTGTTGATCTGCATGTGATACTGCGG
>NZ_JBMPIX010000045.1:0-11005 GCF_049341065.1 Pacificoceanicola algae
ACCGGTGCCCAAAAGTCTTCCTTTCGGCCATCGCCCTCGCTGCAGTCGTCATCTACTGGTTATGAATCCTGACCCTAGTTTGAAAGTTGGTGCATGATTGGCCGTCGTCCATTGGGATAGTGGTCTTGGGTGCGGGTGGCCGATAGCCCAGAGCGCTGTTGGGCCGCACGGTGTTGTAATGGCGGCGCCATCGTTCGATTAGGATCTGTGTCTCCCTCAGCAAATAGGAGATTTCGCCGTCGAGCAGTTCGTCCCGAAGCCTGGCGTTGAAACTCTCGACGTAGCCGTTTTCCCAAGGTGATCCCAGTTCGATGTATGCGGTCTTGGCCCCGATGGCCTCGATGCTCTCGCGGAGCTTGATGGCGGTGAACTCGGTGCCGTAACACCTTCGGAATGATGCTGGTCCAGAGGCTATGATTGCCTGCGCGGCCCCAAATAGCGCAGCAGGTGGTCATAGCCGTTCCTCAGGTCCCTACAGTGGTTTTGCAACAAACCACACCGCAAGGGAGACCGACTATGACCGATACCAGTATTGCACAGCCCGAGCCTGTTTTGGTTGCCGTTGATATTGCAAAGGCGCGCCATCCGCCGTCCGATACTGAACGAAGTCATAGGATCAGACATGGTTGGGTCGCGCCGGTCTCCGGAACCGCATCGACCATCTTCGCGCATTGGCCTTGCAGCACTTCGCCCTTCAGAGCTTTCAGCGCCACCTCCACCTTGAACTCAGGCGCATGTTGCTTCCGTATCGACATCTCTGATCCCTCTCGTCGAAGATCGGCATACAATAAATCGTAACTTACGTCAGTGTCCGAATTTCTCGGTGTAGCTCAGAACCCGACATTCGTGGCGTTCGGCTGCGGCAAGTAAAAAGATGCCAAACATGATGGATGCTCCCGGACGTCAGTGCAAGCTGCGAAGAAGTTTCCGAAGAGAGCCGTCGCTCTTTCTACTAAACTCTTTCTTAACCAAGTTGGGGCAAGGCTGTAATCGGAACAGAGGAAATATCATGCGACAACACTCCTGGATCGAAGACGTTCTGAAAGACCTCAGCAGCTATGCAGCAGAGAATGACCTACCAGATGACCTTCTGGCTGCCTTGCGGATCGCAACGCTTCGTGCAAAGCAAAACCTTCCGAAGATCGGCGAGCGTGTTGCCGCTGGCGATGTGGAAGTCCGACACGCCATGGATGACGAGGTTCATCCGCGCAATGGCGGCGGTGATGGTGATCAGTTCCTGCCCGTAAAGGCCAATGGTGCGGGTGTCGCCGCCGCGCCTCTTGGCTTCGGCAAGGCATGAGATCAGCATGCCGCCGGTGCCGCAGGTCGGGTCATAGATGCTTTCGCCCGGTTGGCCGGACTTTTCGCCCGCCGAGATCGCCTGCCGGGGCACTGGCAAGCTGCTGATTAACGAACCCGCTCTCGACAAGGCTCTGTTGCAAACTTTCGCTCGCTTGGGAAAACTACAAGGCAGTGATCGGCAGAGGTAAGGTAGGAACGACTTTAAAGGGCGTCATTTCAGCGGAGAAGTGGTACTATGGGCAGTGCGTTGGTATTGCCGCTATGGTATCAGCTATTGCGACCTCGAAACCATGATGGCCGAACGCGGTGTTCGCGTGGATCACAGCACAATTTATCGCTGGGTTCAAAAGTATGCCCCGGAAATGGAGCGCCGCATGCGTTGGCAGTGGCGGCGACCAATGTCAGACAGCTGGCGTGTTGACGAGACCTATATCAAGGTCAGGGGCAAGTAGACCTATCTGTATCGAGTGGTCGACAAGCACGGCTGCACCATCGATTTCTATCTGTCTTCCACCCGCAACACCAAAGCCGCTAAACGCTTTCTGGGCAAGGCTTTCAAGGGCTTGAAAGTTTGGGAACAGCCGCGCGTGATCAACACTGACAAGGCCCCGACCTATGCCGCCGCGCTGGCTGAGCTCAAGAAAGAAGGCAATTGCCCCAAGGACGTGGAACATCGCCAGGTCAAGTATTTGTACAACGTCATCGAAGCGGACCACGGCAAGCTCAAGCACCTGATCAAGCCGGTGCGCGGATTTAAGACGATGAAGACTGCTTACGCGACCATCAAGGGTTTTGAAGTGATGCGTGCGCTGCGCAAAGGCCAAGCCAGCGCCTTCAATCTGACACGTGATCCGGTCGGCGAAAAGCGCATGATCGAACGCGCATTCGGCATTGGGCCATGCGTCATGTCAGAGGCTGTGGCCCTCATCGAACAGCAGCTCGCTGCATGAGCCCGCATAACGATAGGACAACTCCGTCCTCATCAACGGATTGCAACAGAGCCCCGCAGAGGTCAATGTGGCGGGAACAATCTTCATCGAAGACTCCTTTGAATGGTCTTTTCAGGCAGCAAATCACCCTGAGACATGCCGCTATCGCGCGAATGTATCAGGCGCGTGACAAGGCCGCCGGGCTTTGGTCAGCGCCGCCAAAAGGGATTGGACCAGGCGCTTTTCCTGGACCATCCACAACCGTCACACGCAGCCAGTCGCTGTTCCTGAACCGGTCGAGCGCCACCTTGGTGCGCGTCATTGAGGTGCTGTGCACCGCCACGGCAGCGGAGCCTTGGCCCTGCACGATCACCGATTGCACGGCCGAGCTTGCAACTGTCACGGCATCGCTTCCCCAGTGAATTGCGCGCAGGTCCGGCCCGGTCGAGCTGTAGTGATGGCCGGCCTTCAAAGCCTCAAGCAGCGCTTCAGGCGTGTTTTCCAGCGCTTTGACCATGACCCAACCGCCAAAGTGATCGGGTTCGGAGAAATGCGCATCATCGGTGGCGCAGAGCATCAGCTGGCGCCCTTCGCTCAGCAACTGATCGAGGGTAATCGTAGCGCCCGATGAAGTGATCGGTCAGCGCGATGAAATCATAGCCTTCGGCCCTGTAGCGGCGGCAGACCTCGGCGGGGTCAAGCACCCCGTCGGAACGGTTGGAGTGGGTATGAAGGTTTCCCCGCCAGAATTTGCCAGGAAGGGAAAAGATGTCTGTGGTCATGGTATGTCTCCGCGTTTCATCTGCTTGTGACAAAGCTGTGTGAAGGTGCCACCGCATCACAGGTCAGGAACATCTCGACGGCCTCGACCGCCCACTTGGCACGAAGCTTTGGCGCGACCGCTTTCAAATGCGCCGCCCGGCGCGCGAGGTCTGAGGCTCAAGCCCGGCCTCGACCGCCGATGAGATGAGCGCGCGAAGACAGGCGAAAGTCAGGTCATCGCCAGACTTGCGCAGGTCGGCGCGTTTCAGGCCCGCCGCCAGCAGAGGTACGAGATGATGCCAGCCGAGTTCCTGGGCGAGGGCGGCCTCAGGCGAGGATCAGCGCGAGAACTTCACCACGCGGTACCTCCGCCAAAACCGCTTCCAGCACCATTGCGGCACGGGCGACTGGCGCGCCCTTTCCTGCATCAAGCCATCCCGCAATCCGCTCGGCCCGAAGATCAGGAAGTGCGCGGCAGAGCGCCTTGATCGACCCCGGCCGTTCCACCGCGTGCCGCCACGACAGATAGGTCTCTCCGGCCGGGCCGGGCAAATCTCCGGGGCGCAGCAGGTGCACCGCGTCGCGCAGGTCACTGGCGCGTTCGCTGCGCCCCGAGACAGCCACACAGGCCTCAGCTGTGCGCAGTGCGAGCCGCTGTCGCAACAAGGCGTGGGGGAGATCATCGCTTTGCAGCACAAGATGCAGGGTGGTTAGTGCCGCGCCCGACACAAACGCCTCATCTTCAAGGGTTTCGGCACGCGCAGAGGTGACCCAGGGCGGCATCCGGGGTAGCCTGTCCAGGTCGTCGATGTGGCCGTGCCGGGCAAATGTCATGCATGGAGCGTACAACAGCGCGGCGCTTACTTCCAGAACATTGCTCGCAAAACGCCCCGCTTTGCAATTCTAAATCATGTCCAATAAGATTTCATTATTGGACATTTTGGAATATGCTTGGAGATATTCAGAAAAGCACGAGAATTCGAGCTCATCCGCGCCAAACGGGTCTTCGGTCAACGAAGGCAACGAGAGAGACACCGTGCCCGGCGAGGCTTTGAAACTCTCTTCCTTTTGGCCTGGATCACACGCCGTCTGTCAGGATGTCCAACGCGCGCTTCAAGGCATCGCGGTGATCGGCCAAAGACCCAACCCGATCTCGCAATTCAGCGCCAGGAACAGCGGCGAGTTCCTGAACCCTGACAATCCACGCTCCGCCCTCGTGTTCAACAGCGGGCGTGAGACCCGGGAAGGCCGCGTATCGTCCCGCTTCGCGCAACGGCGCAACAATGCGCGAGGCGTCAATCCCGATCAGGTCGGTTTGAAGGTCCACAACAAGCTGCCCGCCGTTGAGGCGATAGAGATCGAACTGGGCCATCCCGTCCTCGCTTCAGAAGCTTCGGTAACCCGCGAGGGGCAGACCTTCTTTGGCAATCTCCTCGGCATAGGCGTCGATTGCCGGCTGGTTTGCCTCCCGCCAAAGGCGGTTACGCTCGACCTTTGCTGCCTCGATAATCGCAGCTTCGGCAAGGCGCGACATGTTGAGGCCAAGCGACCGTGCCGTTTCAGCGACGTCGGCGTCCAGCGTCAGATTGACTTTCACGCGACCCATATCAACCTCCTGAAAGATGCGTATGGATAGAGAGTATACTTCAGGCGTTTCACCGGAACAAGAACCGTTTTACACGATCCCCTTGCCCTCTCACGTCGCTGGGGCTGGCAGCCTCGACCGGCTGATGGATACTGCCCGCGATTATGCGCGCGCCGCAGCGTC
This sequence comes from Pacificoceanicola algae, assembly GCF_049341065.1. Taxonomy (NCBI): domain Bacteria; kingdom Pseudomonadati; phylum Pseudomonadota; class Alphaproteobacteria; order Rhodobacterales; family Roseobacteraceae; genus Pacificoceanicola; species Pacificoceanicola algae. The sequence goes on from NZ_JBMPIX010000045.1 coordinate 4,762, forward strand.
CGAAAACACGCGACGCGCCTATGCCAAGGATTGGGCGCACTTCTCGCGCTGGTGCCGGACGAAGGGTGCCGAGCCCCTGCCTCCTTCCCCCGAGATGATCGGGCTCTACCTTGCAGATTTGGCGTCCGGATCAGGCTCCTCCCCTGCCCTATCGTTCAGTACTATCGACCAGCGCCTCTCGGGTCTCACCTGGAACTATGCGCAGCGGGGATTCGCCCTCGATCGCAAGAACCGCCACATCGCGACGGTGCTTGCCGGGATCAAGCGCAAACACGCGCGCCCCCCCGGTGCAAAAGGAAGCGATCTTGGCCGAAGACATCCTCGCGATGGTGGCAACCCTTCCTTTCGACCTGCGCGGCTTGCGGGATCGGGCGATGTTGCTGATCGGCCAGCCGAGACAACCAACCTGATAACAACTTGCCTGGCAGCGGCGCGACAGTCTTGGGCAGCGGGCGTGGCCTTACACGCCGGACTTCTCAAGCCGCTGATGGGCGTTCGCATGGCGCGACCAAACCGGCGTCCATTTTGAGATTGCGTCATCGGTGATGCGTTCATCACCTGTGACAATGGCCGCACTGGCGGTCGCACGAGGGACCCCGTTCATCGATGTCCGACCCGTCACCGATGTCATCGCCTTCGCGAACTTGCCGCCGGTGACGCGGGACGGATCGGCCGACCCTGAAACCTCCGGAAACTAGCGAAGCTCAAGCCAATGCCACTCAACGCAAGCTGAAGCGGCGGCTACACCTTCGACATCTGAATGAAATCGGGCCGATACCTCAACTCAGATACGCCAAGCGTCTGCCGCACATGGTCAATGCACCGGCGGCGGCGTGAAGGGCTTAGAAGTTTCCCCGTGCGGCCTCAGTCAGGATAAGCTTGTCGAGGGTCAGGTCGGACACAGCGCGCCTCAGATGCTGGTTCTCTTTCTCCAGCTCCTTGAGACGCTTCAACTGCGCCCGGCCCATCCCACCATACAGCTTGCGCCAGCGGTAATACGTCTGTTGCGTCGTGCCAACCTGACGAACTGCATCCGCAATAGGCATTCCCTGGCCCTCCTGAAAATCGGGATATTCCTATCCCAGTGGGTGGACCACTTTCAGGGGGCTCTTCCAGGGAGACGGGTTGGCAGAACGCAGGTGGCGCTATGCTGTTTTCAGTACTCTTGGAAACGGCGAAACTAGCCAGCAAGTTGATAATCGCAACTCTGCACGCCTTGTGTCAGGCTGCGCTTTCGTCGTCCCACAGGTCCAGATTGTCCCAATTGAACTCGGGCTCCGCCGGTATACCCAGCCGGTCCCGGATCGCCTGCGGCACAAGACGCAGAGCGCTGAGGCGGGGGCGATCCATCTCGTGGATGATCCGCTCAGCCCCGTAGAGATCGACGTATTCCTGATAGTTGTCGAACGCCTGCCGCCCGGCGTAATCGACGAAGGTCTCGGCAGGCGCGCCGTTGGCGAGGATCACGTCGTGGGCCTCGGTCTCGATGTGGTAGTAGGTGACGCGCTTCGGCAGTTCCGCCATCGGCACCCAGTCAATCGTCGTCCCGTTGATCAGCGCCGAGGCATTGATCACCAGCCCGTCGAGGACCATGCCGTGGTCGGCGGTGACGGTGAGGTCGCTGTGGGGCAGGCCATCGCCGAGGGCACCGGCGCGAAAACGCACCGGTTCCATCTTCGGTCCCGCGAAGAACTTATGCACGGTCTGGCGGCCGATCCATTTGATGGGAACGGTGCGGCCGTCCGCTGTGGTGACGAGATCACCGATGTCCAGCGCTTCCACGACCGTCTCGCCCGTGGGCGTGGCGATCAGCGTTCCGGCGGCAAAGCAGTAGGGATAGCTCGTTTCACTTGTTGTGGTATTCGTGCCCTGGAGAGCGTCACTGTTCGACAGAACAAAGAAGTTTCCACCGCTTGATTGAGTGATCGGATCGCCGGCGGCTGTTTGGCCGACAAATGTAACGGTTACATCAACTGTGCTTGTCGTGTATTGCACGTTTTCTGCTGGCAAAAGGATCGAGTCCTGCGGGACCGAGAGATCGGTCAACGTTGCGTTTACCGTAGTTGCAGGGGACGTGATCGCGATTGGGTTGCCTGCCGTATAGAAAGCGCCAAGCGCGTAGGAGTAGATGAAAGTCTCTGTCGTCATTGGAACTATCCTTTCGATTTACAGAGCGTCGAATTCAACCTAGCCGATAGTGCTGGATTACTCGATCCCGAATATCACGTTGTAGGACGTGGTCGATCCACCCCGGCTGATCACCTCGATCACATGATCCCCCGACTGCCAGAGTTGGCCGCGGTATTCCTGCGCCGATGTCATCTGTTCGAGCAGGAAAGACTGGTCCGGATTGAATATTTGGTACGACATATCAGCACCTTGTGCAGCGACGCGGACGTAGAGGTTCTGACCATTAGCGGCACCAAGCACATAGCGGCGAGACTCGCCGGGTGCCAGCGACCCGGTCATTTCCGTACCTGTGCCGCCGGCGGGGAAGCGAACGGTCACTGTGGATGTGCTGTCACCAGAACTTGCGGAAGATGATGACGTCGTATTGTTCATTCCGGTCGAGGCATCGTTGCTGCCGTCAACAAGGAAGTCACCTCCCGCCCAGCCTTCGGAACCGGGGTCAGCCAGCGTGGCAACGCGACACCAACGGCGGCCTTCTGCCATTCGGCACCCAAGGTTGCGCACGTTTTGCCCGTTGTTGAGGCGCGTCACCACGTCTGCCCCCGAAGACGGGTTTACACGCAAGTTCAAGCTACCGCCATCCGACGTCGATATCTGGTAGAAATCGGGTCCGCCTTGCAGCCCGTCGGCATAATCGCCCTGAACCGTGTCTCCGGTGTTTCCCTCGACGCTGATGGTGATCATGTAGTCTGACACCTCGTCGCGCCGCGCCGCATTGCGCATCATGAAAACGGAGACTGCGTATTCTCCGGAAACCGGCAACGTACCGTCGAAGATATTGACCTCAGGCACCATTGACCCAATGAACTGGCTATTGACCAGCGCCTCGTCACCAGGCCCTTTGCCCGGGGCGTAAACATTGAAATAGGTCGACAGGTTCGAAGGCTCCAGCCGCACCTTCATCTGCTGGCCCGCCTCTGCGCCGATCTTGTAAAGCACGCTCTCATAGCCGGTGATGGAATCGTTTATTGTCGTGCCGGATGTTCCGGCAGCAAAGCGGACTTGCTCTGTCCGCGTGTCGCTTTGGGCCGTGGCCACCATCGGTGTCGCCAATGCCATGGCGACTGTGAATGCAATAAGAGACTTTTTTATGCTCGGAGGTCCTTTCAGCGGATAGGTCTAACTGCGGATGTGGAAAGCGAGATGCACGAAAGGCATCGCATTCTCTTTGATCCGACAGCACGAGGTTAAGAGGGAGATAGGATTTTCCCGTTTGTGGCACCTTGTTTCAACTGACATTCCCCAAGTAGAACATCCTCCGTCGGATTTTGCAGCCGTTGTGCGCCCCTATCAAGCCTCTTGGCCACGCTGTGGTGTTGTTCAGGCGTCAAACGCGCAAACTGAGCGTGATGTCTGGTCTCAGCGGTGGCGATGATCCCGATACTGGTTGGATCGACACTTCTCTGGACGGACCTATCAAGCCGCTTTCCCTCAGCGCTTGATGCTGACACCGTCATGTTGGAACCGGTGGCGCACGTAGCCGATGGATGGCCGCGAGGATGTGACGGAACAGAGCGCCGCTGACGGCCGTCTCGGCAAGCTGGATCGTGATGGCACGGGCATGGCGGACGACCCGCGCCCCGATCTTGATCAGCCGCGTTTGCAGACTGGTGAGCGACCAATCCGCCATCTCCTCGGGAAGGTCTGCGCCTTGCAGGAAGACGCCGAGATTGTAGGCCAGCGCGTGAAGCTGAAGCCGGACCTCGTTCTGGGCCATGCCCTTACACGAGAGACGCGTCCAGTTGATCGCCTGCTTGCCTTCTTTGATGTGCTGCTCGGCGGTGCCACGCTGGTTGTAGAAATGGATGATCCAGTCAGGGTCCATCGGCAGGTTGGTGACGACGAAACCGACGCGGCGGAACAACTCGCCGGGATGCCACTCTACCTTGGCGATGACCCGTCTTGGTTTGTCCCAGGACGCCGCCTGATACTCGAAGTCACCGTATAGGCGACGAACGTGTTTCGGCGGACGACCGACCGGGCGCTTGAGCAGAGGCGCAACCTTGCCCTGAAGGACACGATTGGCGCGTAGGCGGATGGCGTAGAAATAACCCTCGGCCTCCAGCGTCTTATAGAGGTCCGGGATGGCGAACGCGGCATTGGCCCGGAAGAACCGCATCAGCTGACGATCCGCATATCGCGCTACCACCGGCTTGAGGACCTCTTCCCATCCGTCGGCATTGTGCACATTGCCGGGGCGCAAAGTGCAACGTTCCAGATGGCCAAACTGGTTGAAGACGAACAGTGGGTGGTAGCACATGCAGCCGAAATGGCCGTTCCAGGCCGTGCCCTCCTGTGCGCCGTGGGTCGGGCTGACCGAACTGTCCATGTCCAGCTTGATCCATCTGGGCGGCACAGCCGCATGAACCTTGTCAATCCATTGCCTCGACAAGTCGGCCAACGCAGTGCGATTGTCAGCCGCTGCCAGCACCTCGGTCTCGAACCGTCCCATCTGACTGGCTGAGGCGGCCTTGGCATCAACGGCCCGTCCGCCAACCACCTGTCGCATCACCGGATCAAGCGCCAGGCGGTCCGCGTCATTTACATCGTCGTATCCGGCCAATCGACCGAAAACCGACTGCCGCAATAAGCCGACCAGAGAATGCAGACGGTTGTGACCAGTTCGCGGGTCTCTCAGAAATCCGCCCGCAATGTCGTGCAGGCCTAGCACCTCATCGAGTTCCCGAAACAACAGCAGACCACCGTCTGAACTGATCTTCGAGCCATGAAATTCCAGCCGCACCCGACGATCAAAACCGAGCCTTATATCACCCGTTTCACTTGCACCCTCCGGGTGATCCATGATCTGCGACCTCCAGCCCGATTAACATGCTGAAATATAACATATTACCAACGATCAGAGGTTCAAAAATATTCGGTTACTTGGGGAATGCGAGCTCAATCAGACGCACAGAAACCAACGACTTTTTCAACGAAATCAGCCCAATGTGTTGATCGCTGCGGTTCGCATGAGTGTCTGCTTTTAAGAAGGTGACGCACTGCAACCTTGAATTGGATATACCCAAAGAGCCATCGGAATGATCAGTGTTGCTGCGTGCATCGCGTTGATCAGAAGGTTTCTTTGAATGCGACGAATACCAATCATCGCAGACACGGTCTGCATGACAGTTAGGTTCTCATTTGACCTAATTAAGATGGCCATTGCTAGTGACCCAACTAAGAAAAGAACTAAGGGATAGGTCGAAGTCGCCTCTACGCAAGCCATTCTGTGTTGATTTCCGCTGAGAAGTGACCCGGTATTTTCACCGAGATTTGACCCGCCCTTGTTTATGTCTCAGCGGTCATATTGTGGTCAATGCGGGTGTCTCCTTTCTCTTTTTCTTTGCGGCTTCTGAGCTGGCTTTGTAGCGGTAGCTGTCGTTGCCGGTTTCCAGGATGTGGCAGCGGTGTGTGAGCCGGTCGAGGAGCGCCGTGGTCATCTTCGCATCGCCGAAGACCTGGGCTCATTCTGAACCGCCCCGGGTTTACCGGAGAGTTTCTGGTTCAATGATTAGGCTGCTTTTCCGGCAGCGTTCAAGCGTTTGTAGAATGCCTCCTCGGCTTCGTGCGGCGTGATGTATCCGATGGCGCTGTGCAGGCGGGTGTTGTTGTACCAGTCGACCCATTTCAGCGTTTCCCACTCGACCTGACCAACGGACTTCCAGGGGCCGAGGAACTTGATGACCTCGGTCTTGAAGAGGCCGATGATGCTCTCGGCGAGGGCGTTGTCATAGGAATCTCCAACACTGCCGACTGAAGTGTCGATGCCGGCCTCTGCGAGCCGCTCGGTGTATCGGATCGACAGATACTGGCTGCCGCGGTCACTATGATGGATCAGCTTGTCAGCCTCGGATGGCGCTCTCTGGCAGATGGCTTGGTTCAGAGCATCGAGGACGAACCCGGTCGTCATGGAGGTCGAAACCCTCCAGCCAACGATCTTGAGGGCGAAGGCGTCGATGACGAAGGGTGAGGGGCCAGTGCGCCACTGATGGGATGGATGGCTCCCGCTTCCGGCATCGCAATGTGCCACATTGGGTGCTGTAACATCACCAAT
>NZ_JBMPIX010000046.1:0-10582 GCF_049341065.1 Pacificoceanicola algae
CGATCCTCCCATCCAACGCAGGAATTGAATCAGCCGACGCCCCTTCGATCAAGGGCGAGTTTTTCAACAAAATAGGCTGGGACCGGTCATCCGGTCGGTCGCGCCGAAGCCTGCAAGGTCAAGATTCGTTTGCCGCACCGCCGCAAGTCCGGTTTGAGCCCAGACCTAAAAAAATGCAGCAACGCCGCGAATGCCTGCTTCTGCGGAATTGGTAAAGGTTGGCGGAAGATCCGAGCAGCAATAACACAACCTGGAAGGTCGAAAGCCAGCACGTACATGGAGCCATTGTTCAGCCAGCAGCGGGCAATTTCGCTTTCACTGCCCACGCTCTGGCCGTAAGAGAAATCGGACCATCTGACCCAAGGTTTGCAGATAGGCGGGCCTTCAAGTCGGATCTAAGCTCTTGGGAAAGAGTGTCGACGTAACCGGGTGGCGGCCCCACGCCCAAGGTGAAAGGATGCCAGAGGGCCTCGAAATCAGGGAAGCGGGTTTCGACTTCGAGGGCCTCGATTTCAGCACCCTTGATCCCCGCCTCCTGGCAAAGCTGATCCAAGCCATCCTTCTGGCAAAATGGAAATCGCAGGCCTTCGTCCAATTCGGCCGCACGCGCATCAATCTCGGCCGCGGTTTTCCAGAACGTATCGACAAAACCCATCCCGCCTCCGGGGTAATCCCAGACGTAAAATGCGATGAACCCGCCTGGTCGCAGGACGCGGCGCATCTCTGCAAAGGCTTTTTGCGGGTCGGGCAGGAAATTGAAGACCAGCGCCGAGGTAACGATGTCCCTTGATCCGTCCGGGTACGGCAAATGCAGTGCGTCGGCTACCGCGAATTGCGCCCTCTTATCCTCATTCCTACTTTTCGCATAGGTCACGAAGTCATCCGCTTGATCGGTCGCAAGTATTGAACCTGGTGCGGCGTGGGACAGGATTGCATTGGTCAGCGCACCCGTCCCGCAACCAAGTTCGAGCCAGTCCAAATTTTCGGGCGGATCAACCCAATCGACAAACTTCTCGGCGATCAGGCCGCTCCACCTGCCCATATACTGTTCGTAGCTTTGCCCGCTGCTCCAGGAATCGTGCTTCGCTTTGAAATTCATGGTGTTTCGCCTTGCTGTTTGCTCTTCGGTGGAATCGGTTGCGGTCATGATCTGAGGCCCGCCGCCTGAAGTTGCGCCTTTGTGACCAACTCCGCGGCCAGCAAAGCGTCGATCTGGCCGGGTGCGATATGGCGGCAAAGCGGATGGCGATCCGTGATCCAGCTCGCCAAGCCTGCAAGCATCTGGGCTTCCTTCGCCTTCTTCTCCTCGCGGTTCTTGGCGATGTCTTCAACATAGGCACGCCACCGTCCCGACCTGAACCAGTTGTCCGAGAAACAAACCTTGGAGCGGGTAAAGCCCGCGCTGTGCGCCGCGTAGGCCTTCACGGCCTGCATCAGGTCCTCGACCTCTTTCCCGGCGTCCAAAGCCTCCCTTATCCGACTAAGGCACTCAGCCCTTCCTCGCACTCGGTCGGGCGGATAGGAGACCAAAATCTTCTCAGCCTCTTCATCCTCCGCCGCCTCGCGCTCACGCGTAGGTGGTTTATGGATGGTTTTAGGATGGTTTGGGGGCCGTGGTGGCCCCGGTACCCCGGCCACTGTGGCCCCGGTTCCGGGTCTAGTTTGGACGGGGTCCACTGTGGCCCCCGTCTCAATCTCGGGTTCTGCGGTCGGTTCCAGGGCTTCAACCTTGGCAAGATCAATCCGGTAAACGACGGTGAAACCGTTCTTGCAGGTGCGCGCGCCGGTCTCGACCAGGATGCCTTCCTTCAAAAACTCGCGCACTGTTCGTTTGACTGTGGTCTCGCCAAGCTCGGTATGTCGCTGGATCGTCCCCTTGGAGCACCAGATGCCGGACCCGTCATCGCTCGCCTTATCAGCCAAGAACATGATGATCTGCTTACGCGTCGCACTGCCGAACTTGCGCTCCGCGCATGTGTTCGCGACCCGCCAGCTCATTGGAAGGCTCCAAAAGGCGCAAAGACGTGCGAATTTTGTACAGGTTTTGTACGAGATTTCTGCCGTTTCAGTAGAATTCGGCCCGAAAGCTCTCGGGAGTTTCTGCAAGCATCTGCACAAAGCCCTGTAAATAAGCTATATTTTTCAGGTGTTTTTGGCGACCCCGGCAGGATTCGAACCTGCAACCTGCCCCATAGACGGATCCAAGACCCCCGCGGCTTCCACCTTGGGAGGTTTTCCAACGCGGGTCGTGGTCGCGCCAGTGCGCAACGTTGCACTGCGGCCCGCATCGAAAATCCTTCACCATACCGGACATTACCCCCCTACAAGCCAATGTCCGCATTGGAGATGAAATTATGTGTCCCATCTCGGCGTCTCGTATCCAAATCAGCCTTTTGCGTCAGCGAGCCCTCGCCAAGTGCGTTTTTCCAAGCGAGTAAGATCGAATTGGGTCCGGACGTCCCAAACTGCCCTTTATCCACCTTGCCGCAGGGATGGATGTTGAAAGGGTGCGATCGTCAGCTACGCTCCGTCTGTCCGGGCGCGGACTGGCGCAGATCGGGGAGGTTTTTCTTTGCGTGTTCCAGAAAGGCCGCAGCAGAGGGAGACAGCGAGCGGCCCGGCTGGTGAACAAGCCCGATGCGGCGCTTGGCGCCGAAATCGCGGACAGTGCGTTTTATGAGCCGCTCCATCGGCAGCACTGGAAGCGTGAGTGTAGGCAGGATCGCAATGCCGAGGCCCTCCGCCGCAAGTGCACCCGCCGTGGCCAAGTGGGCGACCTCGAAGCGCGGCGCCATTGCCAAACCGCTGCGCTGGCATGCACCATCGAGCAGTTCACGCACGCTCGTGCCGATTTCCATGGCGATCACCGGCATCTCCATCAGTTCCGCCATCTCGTAACGTCGGTCTTCGGCCAGCGGCCCGTCTGGCGCGCCGACGGCAACGAAATGATCGTCGAGCAAAGGATGGAACGTTAGTCGAAGCCGCGCCGAGACGGTGCCTGCGGTAAAGCCGATATCCGCCCGGCCGGCTTCTATCGCCTCCAGTACGCTGCCAGAGAGCCCATCGATGATGCGCAGGTCTACCCCGGGGTGGCTTTCGGTAAAGCTTTTCAGCAGCCCCGGCAGGAGGCCCGCGGTAACAGACGGCAGCCCGGCGATGGTGAGCCTGCCGCGGTTGGCCGACAGGTGGGCGTCGAATTCGTCCAATACGTCCGCTGCGGTGTTCAGCATCCGCTCGGCGAGTCGCGCAAAGGCTCTGCCGGACTCGGTGGGGGCAACATTGCGCGTATCGCGGTCGAACAGGCGTGTTCCGAGTTGCGCCTCCAGCGCCGCCAGTTGTCGCGACAGCGCGGAAGGCGACATGCCAAGTGCCTCGGAGGCCGCGCGAAACGACCCGCTTTGCGTCAGGGTCAGGGCAATCCGGTATTCGGCAAGGGTTGGATTATTGCGCATGATGCAATAATTATCGCAAAAATTGGCATTCTGGCAATAGATGACCTGTGCCATCCTGCGTCCATGACCCGCAGATCGGGCACCATGGGAGGAAACACATGAAACGTCTCGTTCACGCCCTGCTGGGCGCAACCTTGCTCGCTGGGCCAGTGGCCGCGCAGAACAAGGACCTGCTGATCGGCTCTACCTCGGCGTCGTCCAGCCACTACGGCTATTTCGTCGCCGTCGGCCAACTCATCAACGAAAACGCCGAAGGGCTGCGCGCCTCCGTCGTTGAAACCGGCGCCACGATGGACAACATCCGCCGCATGGCCCGCGATCAGGTGGACCTGGGACTGGTGACAACCAACGTTGCCCAGCACGCCGCCGCGGGCACCAACGCTTTCGAGGGAAATCCGCAGGACCTGCAGCTGCTCTGGGTCTACACCGGTGCGCCGCAGAACGTGGTGGTGCGGGCCGACGCGGGCGTTTCGGACCTGTCGAGCCTTGAGGGTGTGCGCTTCAACCCCGGCATCAAGGGCTCGGCCACCGAAGCCACCACCGAGGCGGTATTCGCCACGCTTGGCCTGAGCGCTGACTACGTGCGCGGCTCGACCACCGACGTGGTGGGCATGATCAAAGACAACCGTGTGGCGGGTTACGTGAAATCCGGCTCGGGCAACAAGCTCGACGGCTCGACGATGGACATCGCCACATCGACCGACATCGCCATTCTCGGCCTCACCTCCGAACAGGCCGACAAGCTGAAGGCCGAAATGCCCGATATCTCGGTGGTCGACATCCCTGAGGGTGCCGCAGACGGGGTGCCGGCCTATACCACTTGGAGCTTTGGCGTTGGTGTGGCTGCGCCCTCTTCGATGGATGAGGACACCGCCTACAAGATCGTCAAGGCGATCATGGAGGACGACAGCGCACAGGCCAACGCGATGGCCAGCCTGAAGGGCGCCAACCTTGCGGATATGACGCTGCAATTCGGCACCGTTCCGCTGCACCCTGGTGCGGCGCGCTGGTTCGAAGAGCAGGGCATCGAGCTGCCTGCCAAGCTGAAGCCCTCCGAGTAGGCTGAAGCCATGTCAGCCGAGCGCATCCAGAAGGCTCTGGCGATTATCGTCGGGCTCTTCGTTCTCTACACCGCCGCGACCGGCCCCTTCGAAGGGCTGATCCAGCGCGCGCTGTTCCTTGCGTTTGTTACCGCGCTTGGCTTTTCACTCTATCCGCTGGGCGCCGGGAAATCCTGGCGCCCGGTGGGGCTTGCCGTCGATCTGGCGTTGACCGCCGTGACGATTGCGGCTTGCAGCTATGTGGTCGTGAACTACGACCGGATCATGACCGAACTGCCCTGGGCCACCGGCCTTGACATGGCGCTGACCGCCGGGCTTGTGCTGGCGGTGCTGGAGCTTGGGCGGCGTACGGTCGGACTGATCTTTCCGGTGCTTGTGCTGACAGGTCTTGGTTACGCGCTGTTTGGCAACCTGCTGCCCGGGCCGCTGCGCCATAGGGGCTTCGGCATGGATTTTGTGACCGAGACGATCTTTCTCGGCGATCTCGGGATCTGGGGGATGCTCACCGGCGTGGCCGCAACGGTGATCGCCGCCTTCGTGCTTTTTGGCGCGCTCTTGCTGCACACCGGCGGCGGGCAGGCCTTCATGGACCTTGCGATGCGCCTTGGCGGCCGCCAACCCGGCGGGGCTGCCAAGATTGCCACCATCGCCAGCGGACTGTTCGGGATGATCTCGGGCTCCGCCGTGGCCAACGTCGCCACCACCGGCAACTTCACTATTCCGATGATGATCCGGCTTGGATACCCGCGCCCCTTTGCCGCCGCTGTCGAGGCCGTCGCCTCCACCGGCGGGCAGATCGCGCCGCCGATCATGGGGGCCGCGGCCTTTGTGATGGCCGAGATTCTGGGCGTGCCTTACCTGACAATCATCGTGGGCGCGATCCTGCCTGCCATCCTGTTCTATCTCTCGGTCTTCATGACCGTGCATTTCGTCGCCCTGCGCCGGGGCCTCGCCGTGGTGCCGGAGCAGGAAATGCCTGACTGGGCCACCATCCTCGCCCCTCGCCGGGTCCTGCCGATCCTCGCCGCTCTTGGCGGGCTGGGGGTGGGCATCTGGATGGGCCGCTCCATTGCCACTTCGGCCTTCTACGGCATCGTCGGGCTTTTCGTGGCCTTTCTGGCGACCGAGACCGGTCGGCTCAGTGCGCGGCAAATGGCGGGCAAGCTGATTGCCGGTCTGGAAGACGCGGGCAAGGGGATGGTCATCATCGGCGTGCTGCTGGCGGGCGCGCAGGTTCTTGTGTCGATGATCAACCTCACCGGAATTGGCGTCACGCTCTCTTCGCTGATCGTTTCGGTCGCGGGTGACAGCATCGTGCTGGTTGCCATCATCGTCGGCCTCGTTTGCCTGATCATGGGCATGGGCCTGCCGACCACCGCGGCCTACGTGCTGGTCGCCGCCGTACTTGCCCCGGCGATGACGGCTGTGGGGGTGGACCCGCTGGCCGCGCATCTGTTTGTCTTCTACTTCGCCACCATCTCGGTCATCACACCACCGGTTTGCGTGGCGGTCTTTGTTGGCTCCGGCATCGCGGCCACAAACTGGCTGCCCGCGGCGGGCGAGGCTGTGCGTCTTGGGGCGGTGACCTATATCGTGCCCTTCCTGCTGCTGCTCTATCCTGGGATGCTTTTGGGCGGCGGGCCGCTGGATATTCTCGAGGCCGTGGCGGCCGGGCTGGTTCTTGTCATCGCGGTGCCAGGGCTGCTGGCCGGGGCGCAGATGTTCGGTCACCGCACGCTGGACGTGGCGATCTACGCCGCAGTCATCGCGCTGGCGATCTATCCGCATCCGATCACCCCCTTCATCGCATTGCCCCTGCTGGCAGGGGCCTTTGTGATGGGCCGCACACAAAGGAGGGCGCTATCATGAACGTGATCCGCATCGGCGCAGGCGCGGGCTTTCAGGGTGACAGGCTGGCGCCCGCGGTAGATCTGGCAGAACGCGGCGCGCTCGATTACCTCGTGTTCGAATGCCTCGGTGAGCGTACCATCGCGTTGGCCCAGCAAGAGCGCATATCCAATCCCGCCGGTGGTTTTGATCCGCTGCTGGAACGCCGGATGCGAGCGGTTCTGTCCGCCTGCCGCAAGAACGGCACCAGGATCATCACCAACATGGGCGCGGCAAACCCCCTGGGCGCGGCGGAGCGCACCGCCCAGATCGCCCGAGAGTTGGGCCTGACCGGGCTGAAGGTGGCCGCTGTCACCGGCGATGATGTGCTCGGCATGATTGGCGATTACGTGTTGGACGAAACCGGTGCCCCAGCCGCTGCGCTGCGCGAACGCCTTGTCTCGGCCAATGCATACATCGGCGTCGATGGGCTGGTGTCGGCGCTGGAGGCGGGTGCCGACGTGGTGATCTGCGGGCGGGCGTCAGACCCGACATTGTTCCTCGCCCCGCTGGTGCACGAATTCGGCTGGGCGCGCGATGACTGGACCCGCCTCGGGCGCGGTGTTCTGGTGGGGCATCTGCTGGAATGCGCCGCGCAGATCACCGGCGGCTACTTTGCCGACCCGGGCGTCAAGGACGTGCCCGACCTTGCCCGCATCGGCAACCCGCTTGCCTTGGTCGATGCGACGGGTCACGCGATCATCACCAAGTTGCCTGGCACCGGCGGGCGGATCACCCGAGCCACCTGCATCGAGCAACTGCTCTACGAAATTCACGACCCGGCGCGCTATCTGCAACCCGATGTGGTCGCTGATTTTTCTAATGTGACCTTCGAGGAGCGCGCGCCAGACTGCATCGCCGTGGCCGGGGGCGACGGTCACGCTGCCACCGGCCAGTTGAAGGTGTCGGTCGGCTATCGCGATGGCTGGCTGGGCGAAGGGCAGATCAGCTATGCCGGGGCCAATTGCGTGGCACGGGGCGAGCTGGCCGTTGCCCTCGTGCGGGAGCGGCTGAAGCCACTGGCGGCCAGCATCAGGGAAGACCGCGGCGAGTTGATCGGAGTCAATTCGGTCGCCCCGCAAGCCATCTCTGCCACCCATGTACCGGAGGTCAGGATGCGCTATGCCGCGCGTTGCGATGATGCCGAAACCGCGCTCCGCGTTGGCGAAGAGGTCGAAGGGCTCTATCTTGCAGGGCCAGCCGGAGGCGGCGGCGCGCGCAGTCACCAGCGCCCGATTCTCGCCATCGCGTCCACGCTCGTGCCCGCCGCCGAAGTTTCTGCAACCGTTGTTATGAAGGAGGTGCTCGGTGAAACTGCATGACATCGCCCACGCCCGCACAGGCGACAAGGGCGATATTTCCAACATTTCGCTGATCGCATACGACCCGGCGCATTGGCCGCTGATTTGCGAGCACGTCACTCCCCGGCGCGTGGCCGCCCACTTCGGCAACCTAACCCCCGAAAGTGTGACCCGCTACGAGCTACCCCAACTCCACGCTCTGAACTTCGTTATTCAGGGGGCCTTGACCGGCGGGGTCACGCGCTCCCTTGCGCTTGACGCCCACGGCAAATGCCTCGGCTCCGTTCTTCTTGAAATGGAAGTCGTCCTCAACCCGTAACTGTCTGCCAGACCGAGCAGGAAGGAAGGTTGGAGGTTTGACCACTTTCGGAGCGCGCGTTAATGGTCAAACCCTCGAACGCATCGAATGACGGTCTCTGCGGGCTTTGATGATGTGACCGCCCCCCGACGGCATCAATGTGCCAAGGTGGGTCTGCGATGATCCACAAAGGAGGACGGTCATGTCGGAGATTATCACGGTCGGGCTCGACCTGGCGAAGAATGTTTTCCAAGCTCACGGCGCCGATGCATCAGGCCAAGCGGTGCTGCGCAAGAAGCTGAGAAGGGATCAGGTCCTTGAGTTTTTCGGACGGCTGCCGTCCTGCGTCGTTGCCATGGAAGCCTGCGGCGGCGCTCATTTCTGGGGCCGCGAGATCGGCAAGCTGGGCCATGAAGTGCGGCTGATCCCACCCGCCTACGTCAAGCCGTTCGTGAAGCGGCAGAAGAATGATGCGGCCGATGCCGAGGCGATTTGCGAAGCGGCGACGCGCCCGACGATGCGTTTCGTTCCGGTGAAGAGCGAGGAGACACAAGGCGCTGCCATGGTGTTTCGCGTGCGCGAGCTTCTGATCCGGCAGCGGACCCAGGCCATCAATGCCCTGCGCGGCCATCTGAGCGAGTTCGGGCAGATCGTGCCGCAGGGGGCAGCGAATGCATCGAAGCTGATTGCAATCGTCGAAGACCCGGAATGCGGCCTGCCTGCCGATGCTATCCCCACGCTCAAGGTCCTCGTCGCGGCACTGGCACAGCTGGAAGCTGAGATCGAAAAGCTTGATACCGAGATCATCCGTCGAGCCAAGGAGAACGAGGTCGCGCGACGGCTGATGACTGTGCCGGGCATCGGTCCGCTGATCGCCACGGCCATCGCGACCCTTGCGCCGCCGCCTGAGACTTTCCGCAAGGCGCGGGATTTTGCGGCTTGGCTCGGCCTTACGCCCCGGCAGTATTCAACCGGGGGCAAGCAGCGGCTCGGAGCCACGACGAAGATGGGCGAGCGGTCCCTGCGACGCCTGCTGATCATCGGCGCCAACAGCGTCATTATCAAACGGCATACCCACGCTTCGGCCAAGCCCGGCACGTGGCTGGGCGGCATGTTGACGCGCAAGCCGCCGATGCTGGTGCGGGTGGCGTTGGCGAACAAGATGGCGCGGATCGTCTGGGCCTTGATGGCCCGGGGCGGCGTCTACCAGTCTCCGGCCGCAGCGGCATAAGCCCGTTGTAGGTCGCGAGAACGTCGGAGCGGAAGAGGGCAAGGAGCAGTTTGGCGCAATAGTCGTGAGACGGGATCGGGAGAACCAGTGTGCAACAGAGTGCCATCGAGC
Organism: Pacificoceanicola algae; assembly: GCF_049341065.1. Taxonomy (NCBI): domain Bacteria; kingdom Pseudomonadati; phylum Pseudomonadota; class Alphaproteobacteria; order Rhodobacterales; family Roseobacteraceae; genus Pacificoceanicola; species Pacificoceanicola algae. The sequence goes on from NZ_JBMPIX010000046.1 coordinate 9,342, forward strand.
ACGCGGCTTTGATCTGGACCCGACCTTCGAACACCATACGGGCCCGCGGCTTGAGAAATGCCGCATCAGAGGCCGGACACATGTCAGCACCCGATGACGCGCTGAAGCCAGCTCCAATATTACCTCTTGCGCACGGGGCGGTTACACATGTTGCACAAATCGGGTGAAGGATTCACTGTGCGAATCCGGGGTGATAACTGGATCGCATGAGCAGTTGGGCCCTACAAAGTACAAGACCACGACCTGTTCGTCCTACAATGAAAGCTTGAAGTGACGTGGGCCGCTTTCGATCTGGTTCGATCCCCAGATGGTTTGGGCACCGCCACCGACGGGCAAACCTGGTTGGCGGCACCAATTCAGTGATGCGGCGATCCAGGCCTGCCTGACCCTAATGTCATGTTTGTGATACGCCTCCGGCAGAAGACAGGCTTTGTGGAAAGCCTGTTGCGGCTTGTCGGACGCCGGATTTCAGCACCCTTTGCCGCCGTCAGAGGGCTCTGAAGGTAAGTCGGCCGTATTGCGGTGGACCCGGTCCAATAAACCTGCTGATCGACAGAACCGGCATCAAGGCTGAGGGCGAAGGGGAATGGAACGCCTGCAAGCATGGTGGCGCGAAACGGCGCATCTGGCGCAAGATAAACAACGGCATCGACGAGGAAACACTGGAAATTCAGGCGGTAGAGGTCACTGGCAGCACCATCGGTGACGCGCCCATGCTGCCAGAGTTGCTGAAGCAAATCCCGCCCGAGCAGGCCATTGGATCAGCAACCGCTGACGGGGGCTACGACATGCGCAAATGTCACGATGCGATTGCTGCCCGAAATGAAGCGGTCAATGCGTCGCGCTATCTGGGACGGGCACTGTGGCGGCGATGGAGCGAATATCACCTACGAAGCCGTCCCTGCGCATACCTGACCTTCACGGATTTTGCGGCCCAAAGCCGCCCTCCGCTCGGGTTGACGGGTGCTGCGGTGCGGCCCGTTGAACCAGCCATTCGCTGCGGTTGTAAAATCGTTGACGTGGCGAACTCATACTCTGCGGACAAAGTGTGAATTCGCCGTATGTGACTCAATAGCCGCTTTGAAGATCTAGGGTCAGGATGCATTGATTTCTGTGGCGCCGCGTGATTCACGCTTCCAAAACTGGAGCGGTGACATGAGCGACCTCTTCTGGCTGACCGACGCGCAGATGGCGCGTCTGGCCCCTTTCTTTCCCAAGTCCCACGGGAAGCCCCGGGTTGA
>NZ_JBMPIX010000047.1:0-10249 GCF_049341065.1 Pacificoceanicola algae
CAGCTTCAGCACGATATCCTCGGGCTTCTCTCGCTTGCCAGCCATCTCGTCGTCCTCCTGAAAACGGGATAATTCTATCCCAAAAGGTGGACCACTTCAGTGGGGGCACTCCAAAGTCACCCGCTTCGGTTGCGGCTAAAATGGCATCTGCGTAGGCGACAGAATAGTTGTTCGCCGCGATCATCAATTCGGCAGCCTGTATCTGGCGCATGGGCTTCATTTTGCGCAGTGCCCTGAAGCAGTTGAGCGGGCAGTGCTTTGCTTTCAGGAGATCCGCGACTTCGGGACAGATCCCGTTCAGAAGTGTACGCTTGCGTCGGATTAGCGCCACGTCCACGTTCAAGGCGGCCGCGATCCGGGTCTCGGAAACGCCTCTTTCAACCGCGCGCAGGATCATCTTGTGTTCCTGTATGGTCGCCAACCGGCTGATGCGCTTGTTGTATGTGAAGGCTTCATCATCGGTTGCGACAAGGCATGTCACGCTTTCCTGGTCCATCTCCTTCAAGACCTGCAACCTGACGTGACCATCAAGCAGTATGAACGTATCTTTTTGGCTTCGGTTGCGGGCGACAACGGGCGGTTCGATCAGGCCAACTTCCCGGATGGATGCGGCAATCTGGGCGTATTTTGCGCTCGTGGCCACTGTCGCAGGCAGTTGCTTGACCGGCAGGATCGCAGCAATGGGGATGTTCAGGGTTGCTGACTCAAAACCAGGTCCCACCGTCTGATCCGATGCTGTTCCAGGGTCTTTCATGTACGCGCCTCCCGAAGACCGTCGACAATCATCTGCGGCAGGGTATCGAGACCTTCGGCCCTGAGCAGGGTCAGATAATTCTCGTCCTTCAGCAGGGACTGGAATGCGGCATCGATGAACAGCAAGTTGCTGCGCGTCTGGTCTGCCCTGCGGACCATGTCGCCCTGGCGTTCGGCCTCTGCACGATAGACACGCACCAGCGCCGCCGATGTCATTCGGGTCCGTTTCCCTTTGCGCCCGGAAATTGCATTGTGTTTACCGTGGCGCTGGCGCAACTCTACGAGGCGGCGTGCCTCAAGGAGCTTCTTTCCACGCAACTCACCCGATTGATAAGCGGCTTCCAGCGCTTTCTGAACATCGTCATCTTCCGCCCGAGCAATGTATAGCGCGACGCTGAGTGGCATGTGGCCGGTCTCCACGGCAATCAGCAGCCGTTCCTCGCCTTTTGCAATCAGTTCTCCGATTTCGCGGACATAGGCGAGGGAGAGACCCGTCTTGCTGGCAATCTGCTGGTCAGAGTTTCCGCGTTCCCGCAACAGACCGATATCCTGCAACAGTTCGAGCGGGCGGTGCTGGCGCCGGGCTATATTCTCAATAACACTGCGCAAAAGCCGTTCTTCTTCATCGGCCTCTATAACAATGGCATGGATATGAGTCTGGCCGAGGGCAGAGAACGCCTCCATTCGGCCCTGGCCACATACAAGCCGGTATTGATCTTCGCCGCCCTCGACAGCACGTGACACCGTGATCGGCTTTTTCAGCCCCACCTTTTCGATGCTTTCAACAAGCTCTCGAAACGTTTTCTCGGAACGCTCACGTGGGTTTTCGACTGTTATTGCTGCAATCGGTATGCACAGCACAGTCGTCGTCTGATTGAACCCGGTCACCATGGTGCGACTTCCGACACCGGGACGCGCCGCGCCATGTCGAATAAGAAATCGAGCGTATCGAAGCGGAAGGCATCCAGCATCAGGCCATTCTCCTCAGTAAGCCCCAGCCGGTTTGTTCGCATCTCTATTTGGGGCAGAAGGTAATAATCGAGAGCGGCCTCGTTGCTGCGGTCCATCCGGATCGCAATGGTGATATCGGGGGCAAGACCTGTGTCGAAGCGCACTTTCCAACGCAACGTCCCGGCATTGGTCTGACGGCAGCGCGCCACGATGATGGACGCGCTGAATTCCTCATTGAGGGTCAGCAAACCAGTCGCGGCGTGCCTTGTAATTGTACCACCAAGACGGTTGATCTCGTCCATGACATGATCAACCGCGCTGGCGTGGAACGCTCGAAGCAGGCGGTTGATTTCGATGTATCTGTAGTCACGATCTGGCTTGAAACCGACAAGTTCATAGGCGCGCAAAAGGCTTCCAAACCGATGGGCATATGCGCCACTGGAGGGCAGCCCATCAGTCTCGTCGATCACCAGCCCGGATATATAGCCGTGACGCTGAAATAGCTTGTTCAGCCTTGCCAGCATCTCGTCATCGGAATACCGCCGGTTTCGCTCCTCAATGATGCCCTGAACCTTATGAAACTGTTTTTGTTCAACAATTGCATCGAATGCGCCATCAGCCCGGATCCACATTTGCGGTTCGTTTGCGACATGCTTCCGTTTCAGCTTGAATGAACGTCGGTTGTAGACGTTGTTGCCAATGTATTTTTCGTTGGTCAGGATCTGATGAACTGTTGCGCGGGTCCAGGCGCGATCAAGATCGGTCAGGATGCCTCGCTCATTGAGTTCGGCCGCAATTTCGCTCTCAGACTTCCGTTGCTTGAGAAATCGCGCATAGATCCAGCGAACGGTCTCTACTTCCTCCGCAGGCCCCGGAGCAAGAATTACACGATCCGTCTGCAGGCTTTTATGCTCGCCGCGTCTCAGCTCGGCCTTCGGCTGCCCTTGCTCATCCAGCAGAACCCGTCTCAGGCCGTAGCCTGCCGCACCCCCTTGACGATATCCCATTTCGATCAGACGGCATTGCCCGGCAAAGACCTTGGTCGACAGCTCGCGGCTGTATTCCCCAGCCATGGCACGTTTGACGCCCTTGACGATGGTCGCAACCGGGCTGCCGTCATTCTCGAACTGCTCGGCGCAATACTGAACCTGCTTGCCAGCGCGGCGGCAGATGTATTCGTAATAGGCCGATTCCTCGGCATCCTGAAACCGCCCCCAGCGGCTGACATCATAGGCCAGGATGACGTCGAAATCGGCGGTACCTTCCTCCACATCCCGGATCAGGCGCTGCAGCGCCTCGCGCCCTTCGATCCTGAGGCCGCTTTTGCCCGCATCTGCGTAGGTTTGAACAATTTCCATGCCCTGACTTGCAGCATAGGCGAGAATGGCGTCGGACTGGTTTTCGGTCGAGTATTTCTGATGTTCGGTCGACATGCGGACATATTCGGCAGCGCGCCGAAGCGGGGGAGAGGGCTCGGGGCCGCTGGTCGTTTTCAAATTTGCTCCGGCCAATTCAGCCCACCCGATCTATTTCACTGGCATATCATCCTGGCGTCTCCTGACGGTTGGCCTCGTGTTCCAACTCTGCTCAAAATTCGATTCTGCCGTTTTCATGTCTCCTTCCAAGTATTTAACGGAAAGGGACGAGATGATGCGGATCAAGATGGGCACAGTTGTGCCGAAGATGGGCACAGTTGTGCACCTGGATGCTGAACAGACGGACTATCGCCGGGCGATCGCAATGGCACTGCACGAAGAGCTTGGATCCACCCATCGGGCGATCAAGTCGGCCATGCGCTGGACCGGCGCAAGCGAACGGACTGTGAAATACTGGTTCGCGGGCGAGCGGGGACCAAGCGGCGACCATCTCATCGCCCTTGCCAGAAATTCCGACGTGGTGCTCTATGTCTTTCTGGCGCTGGCAGACAGGCATGCCGGAGAAGAAGGCGGTTGAGCCGCAGGGCAAAAGGGCAATCTGGAGCTTGCGACGTGGGTAATATTAGTTATATTGAAGACACGAACCCTGATCGGAGCTTGTGCAATGTCCCGCACCACAACCATGACAGTCCGCCTTAGCGGCGCTCTCAGCGATTTCGTTGCAGCGAACGTAGGCGATAACGGGTCCTATGAGAACATCAGCGAGTATGTTCGTGACCTCATCCGGCGTGACAAGGAACGGACGGAAGCGGAGGCCTTCGACCGTCTGAAGGCCGAACTGACCCGCGCCTTCGCGGCACCGGAGGAGAGCTACAAGCCGCTCAGCGCTGCTGAAGTCATCGCGCGGAACCGGAAGGCTGGATGACCTTTCGCATCCAGGAGGCGGCCTCACTCCGGCTCGACGACATTTACCGCTATACGCGGGACCGGTGGGGCGAAGCGCAGGCGGACCGCTATATCACCGGTATGTTCGAAGCTTTTGAGATGATCGAAAAACATCGGTCCTCGTCGAAACCTGTTCCGGCAGAGTTCGGGGGGGACGGATACTATTTCCGGTATCAAAGGCACTTTGTGTATTGGCGCTGGTTGTCAAACGGCGACATCGGCGTGGTTACAATCCTTCATGAGCGGATGCACCAAATTGATCGCTTCCGGGATGACTTTTTTGGATAATCGATTTCTGATATTGTTTCGGCAAAAGTCTTGGCTAACCTTGCCAGATTTCTAAGTAATTGAGTCTTTTTGTTTTCGAGGCGCGCGATGAGAGAACAAGAATTCCGATCGTGGCTCGAAAATTCGGGTTCTGATGAAAAAACAATCGGATCGAGGGTCAGCAGTGCGAAACGCATTGAAGCTGCCATAGGTGATCTTGATGAACGGTTGGACGCCGTGGGATACGAGACGCTTTCTGCTCAATTTTCGTACAGCGCTGAAGACGAGCGTGATGACAGACCAAACCCGTCGCCGATTTCTATCGATGGAAATCTGCGAAATGGACTAGCGAGCTTAAAACAGGCCTTGCGGCTGTACGACAGTTTTCGGAGCAGTGACCCATCAAAGCAGTCGAATGACGCAGTTATCAAACAAATGGCGCGCGTGGAAATCGAAGGCGCGATGGATGCCTATGAGGCATATCGCGAAACTGGTGAAGATGGGCCATTTCTGGGCAAGAATTTTCGAACGCCAAAGGACTTCTGGGTGCGCTCGTCAAAACCACGAAAGAACCGGATTTTTCCATCGAAGCCAGTTCATTATGGGGCAAATGGTCGGGTTGGGAGTTCTGGCGGCTGGGGAGGGCCGAGCTATTCCGCTGCAGCGCTCCACAATTCCGGGTATATCATCGTCGATGAACAGGACCAACCCGTTGCCTTTCCGACAGACAAGCCATTCTTGGTCCGCGATGCGGATCGCATCCGCCTTTGCGCACTGAACTACTTCATCGCTCCTGCTCGCGAACGTGGGGAGGCCTATGTTTCGATCCGGGCAGGTGATTTGAGTAAAGAGCTAATGTTGAACGAGGCTTGGCCCAACGTGTGCCAGGCATTGAAGGGTAAGAAGTTTCAAGAGCTTGCCGGTGTGCCGCCGCCTGTTCAGGAAGGCCCGGACGCGAGTACGACAACAACTTTCACGTTTGATGTTCGTGAAGACGGGAAGCAGCGGACAATGAAAACAATCGCAGACAGCCATTCGCAAACCGCCACGAATCTTATCCTCTATGGCCCACCTGGCACCGGTAAGACCTATGCAACGGCGTGGGAGGCGGTGCGGCTTTGTCTGGGCGACGATACCGCCGCCCCGTTTAAAGGCGACCGGGACGCACTGATGGCTGAATATCGACGTCTTGTTGGCGAGGGCAGGATCGAATTTACGACATTTCACCAGTCCATGTCATACGAAGAATTCGTCGAGGGATTGAGGCCAGTAACGGATGCGGAGCAGGAGACGGAAACGAGCGCGGGCTTCCGCCTTGAGCCGGTCCCGGGCATTTTTTATCGGATCTCCAAACGGGCTGAAGTCCGAACTGGTGGAGCGCCGGACCAGGATCTGGCAAAAGAGGTTCAACATGATCTGGTGACGCTGGAAGGGCGCAATGTTCATCAGATGTCGTTGGGAGAAGCAGGGACACGCGGCGGGGAAGCGATTTTCGAGGAAGCTATCGAGAAATCCATCGCATTGTTTGGGTTTGTCGATCACGACTGGAGCGCCGAAGTCTACGAAAATTATGACAATATTCGCGCTTGGTGTGAACAGACTGACGAAGAGCTCTACGCCACTCCAAATGGGGTCGCGGCGATGACACACCATTTTCGAAACAAGGTTTCTGTTGGCGATATCTTGGTTGTTTCCAAGGGAAATTTTCAATTTCGCGCAATTGGGAAAGTCGTCGGAGATTACGAATACATTCGCCGTGAGAGCGGGCATTACTCACATAGGCGATCAGTTCAGTGGTTTTGGGTAGATCGCGACGGTGTTCCTGTGGACGAAATCCATGACAGTAACTTCACGCAGAAGACGATATACGGCCTTAAAAAGGATCGCTTAAACATTGCCGCCCTCGAGTGTTATTTGAATCTTGGTCGTGTGGGCGACGAAGATGTGCCGACACAACCAGAGAATTTCGTTCTGATCATAGATGAAATAAACCGAGCGAACATTTCCAAGGTCTTTGGTGAACTCATTACACTACTGGAACAGGACAAACGTTTGGGGGCAGACAACGAACTTCGCGTTCAGCTTCCGTACTCCAAGAAGCGTTTCGCTGTGCCGCCTAATTTGCACATCGTGGGCACCATGAACACGGCGGATCGCTCGATTGCGTTGCTCGACACTGCATTGCGCCGCCGGTTCACGTTTCAGGAGTTGATGCCTGACCCGACAGTCCTTTCTGAGGACGTCGGCGGCATTAACCTTCGCACCCTTCTGTCCACGATCAACGATCGTATAGAGTACCTGTTCGACCGCGAACATCAGATCGGCCATGCCTATTTCACCGGTTGCGGCAATCGGGCGGACCAGAAGACGTGATGCGCCACAAGGTCATTCCGCTCTTGGCTGAGTATTTTTATGATGATTGGTCCAAGGTCGCCGCCGTGTTGGCCGACGGGGATGGAAAGGCCGCAGCGTATTTCCTTGAAGCCAAGAAGCTGTCACCGCCAGCCGCCGGATTTGCGAAAGATGAACTGGCAGGCGAAAAGCTGCGTTGGAGCGTCAAGGCAGACTTCGACTTTTCGGAGTTTGAAGCCTGATGCAATCCTACACCGTTCGCGAATGGGAAAAACTCTCCTATGGTGACGGAGACGGGCAGATCCCGGCACATTTCGCGGATCAGCTTGCGGCTTTGGCTGGGCGTTCGGCCTTTGCTGGAAGGGGCGGCAGCGGGGTGCTTGAACACGGTAGGCATGCACTCCGCGCACGGGGTGTTGTCGGTATCCTGGCCGCAGGTAGCTGTAGTCTTGAGATCCTGCCGAAGATCGATGTTGCTGCGGAAGAACCTGTTGAAAAGCAGAATGCGGCAATCAGGAAACGGCTGATCCACATGCTGGCCGTCGCTCTAAATCTGAAACTCGATCTCGGGTCGCTAACAGAATTGGCGTGGCAGCAAGAGACGTTGCTGGAAATCCTGATCCGGATTTTTTGCGACAAGCTTACCGAGGCCGTTCGGAAAGGAATGCCGCGCCGCTATGTCGAGCAAGAGCACGATCTTTCTGCCTTGCGCGGCAGGCTGGACGTAGCACGTCAGTTCACCCGACACGCCGTCAACCCTTCACGTCTCGCATGCCAATTTGACGTCTTGTCGGAAGACAAGTCGTTGAACCGGATCATGAAAGCCGCCGTGTTGCACCTCTCGCGGATGTCTCGGAGTCCGGGAAATCAACAGCGGCTGCGAGAACTGGCTTTTGTGTATGCGGACATCGCGGATATTTCGCCCTCGGCATTGCGATGGGATGACGTGGTGATCGACCGCACCAATCGCCGGTGGCAGGAGCTTCTGAGCATGGCCCGTCTCTTCCTGGAAGGTCGATATCAGACGACGACTGGTGGCGCGGGTCAGGGAACGGCACTGCTTTTTGAGATGAACACTCTATTCGAGGAATATGTCGGGCGTCTGATTTCTCGGGCACTGGCTGGAACGGACCTGACGGTTTCCCTTCAGGGCGGGCGTCTTTTCTGCCTTTCCGCAGAAACAACCGAGCGAGGGCTTTTCCAGACTAGGCCAGATATCCTGATCCGTCGTGCTGGCTCCGTAACTCATGTGATTGACACGAAATGGAAGAGGATCTCCTCCCGGATCGACGATCCAAAACAGGGCGTCTCACAAGGCGATGTCTACCAGATGATGGCCTATGGACAGCTTTACCGCGCGCCGCGCCTTACGCTTTTGTATCCGCATCATCCGGGGCTGGGTGCAACAGAGCTTGTTCACGCTCGACATCGAATAACCGGCCACGAAACAATCCTGGAGACCGCAAGCATTGATGTGGCAAATGGTCGAAGCGTTCTTGACCGACTGCGAAGTCTAATTCTCGAGGATGGGCCAGTATCTGAGCTCTCGATGCGACGGATAATATAGTATTTTCAATATCTTACAGGTTAGAGATGGGGTGGATGCCGCTCTCCCCAGACGGCATCGCAATGTGCCAAGCTTGCGGTGTTGAAACACAAGCTGAAGGAGAGGGCATCCATGGAAGAAGTTAGCATCATCGGCGTCGATCTTGCAAAGAACGTGTTCCAGGTGCACGGCGCCGCGGCGGACGGGTCCGTCGTGTTCCGCAAGAAGCTGTCGCGGCCGCAATTCGCGCGGTTCATAGCGAACCATCCGGCTTGCGAAGTGGCGATGGAGGCGTGCCCCAGCGCCCATCATTGGGCGCGGGAGTTGACCAGGTACGGGCACCGGGTCCGGCTGATCGCCCCGCTCTACGTCAAGCCGTTTCTGAAGCGCCAGAAAAACGATGCCGCCGATGCAGAGGCGATTGTCGAAGCCGCGCTGCGACCGACGATGCGGTTCGTGGAACCCAAGACCGCAGAACAACAGGCCCGTGCCGTCGCGTTCCGCACGCGCGAGCAACTCGTGAAACAACGCACCGAAGCCGTGAATGCGCTCCGGTCCCATCTGTACGAGTTTGGCTACATTGCGCCCGTAGGGATCGGCTATGTCCCGCGTCTGGCACGGGTCGTCGCAGATCCTGACGCCGGCATTCCTGATCTGGCACGCGATATTTGCCGGATGCTCATCGAGCAGATCGCGCAACTGACCGATCGGATCAACGCGCTGAAGGCTAGGATCGCCGCCATGTCGAACGAGGCCGAGATGCCCCGACGGTTGCAGACGATGCCGGGTGTAGGCCCGATCACCGCACTGGCGGTCGAGACCTTCGCGCCGCCGATGGAGCAGTTCCGCCGGGGTCGTGATTTCGCCGCCTGGCTCGGCCTGGTGCCGCGGCAGCATTCCTCGGGCGGCAAGCAGAAGCTGGGGAAGACCTCGAAGATGGGGCAACGCGATATCCGACGATTGCTGGTCATCGGGGCGACCGCGGTGATCCGCTGGGCCTCACGCCGGGGTGCTCCCGCGGGCTCCTGGCTGGCGCGGATGCTGGAGCGGAAGCCGATACCGGTCGTGGCCGTCGCGCTGGCGAACAAGATGGCGCGGGGCGTCTGGGCGATGCTGTCGCGAAACGAGAACTATCGCGGCCCGGTGCTGATCGGCGCCTGATCCGGCACAGCACAGACATCCGGGCCAACGAGTTGTGAGGAAGGCATGATCAGAATGGGCACATGATCGACATGATCCGGGTAGGGAAAACCAGAAACCTTCTCCGAGCCCCGAGCTCGCTGTTGGAGATTTGGACCTGATCCGCGCATCACCATCCCGGCCAGCGGCGCCAAGTCAGCCGCACGAACAGGCCTGACAAAAGTACGCACTCGATCACATGTCCATAAGGTCAGAAAATCCTTGCAAACCGAGCGGCATCCACAAAAGAAGGTTCGACGGGGGTCCCTTTCCCTCCGCCACAAAACCCCGATAAGACTTTGATTTCAAAGAGAATGTGACGACTAATTGGCAACTGCCCCCACGCCTCCCCCCACATGAACAGTTTGTTTGGTGAAAATCCCCATTTTGTGAATCTGGGAATTTGCCTTCTCTCGCCAGTCCTCAAACTAAACGAGGCAGAGTTTTACCCCCCCCATCACAATTCGTCACCAGAGAAGCGCCGCTGGAAAGCAGACAGAAGGCGCATGGTTTCAGCGTCTATCTCTACGTCCGCTGCTTCGACAACATTTGTCCGTCGCCGAAACGTAACCTTGTGCATCCCCTTCGGACGCTGGCCCCATTCGCCTTGCTCCCAATTCAGACGCGCGCGCGCAACCTCCCCGCGCCTGAACGCACGAGACTGTTTGTCCTCATGCTGAGAAGGATAAGACAAACAGTGGCAGTGGCGACAAGCAAAGACTTTGACTCCGTACAATTTCGCTATCCGAACACCATTCGGGTCGACAATGGCAGCGAATTTATCTCCCGCGACTTGGACCTATGTATGCGGCGGTTCGGGCCCATTGATTTGATGTGTTCCTGACGCGTGACCCGCCTGCGAGAAGGCCTTCGTGAGCAG
>NZ_JBMPIX010000048.1:0-8511 GCF_049341065.1 Pacificoceanicola algae
GGAATTGCTTCAGCTCATGCCCTTCAGGGCAGATGTACTGGTTGTTTTTCGCATCCCATTCGAAGTCGGCGCGGGTCTGGGGCACGGGATCCTCAAGCGAGAACTCGTAGAACAGCGCCGGCTGTGCCTCCTGCCGCGGTCCCATCATCGCCGATCCTCCAAGCCATTGCGGAAATTGAATCAGCCGGGAGCCCATCGATCAAGGGCGAGTTTTTTAACAAAATACGCCCTTGCCTGCGGCAAGTAGTCGAAGCATTTCTGTCACTCGAGGCCAAACAGCTGTCCAAGGGCGTCCGGGACAGGTTCCTTCAGATCCCATTGAACCGTGATCGGTGCTTCTCCTTCCCAGTCGGCAAATCGGACGGGGCCTGCGTAGCGGAATGGCGCAGCGCGGCCGTCGCGGAGTTTGGACTTCCGTACGAACAGGTGGATCGTCCAGCCCGGTTCTTCACCAGAGATGATCTTGCCGCGGCTGCTGGCGCGGCGCGTGCTGGTCTGGGTTTGCCAGACGAAACGGGTGGGACTTGCGAATTCGTCGGCGTAGTGGTCGCCGACCGACATGCTGCTTTTGTCCATGGTCACGAGTAGGATCATCGCGTTGGCGTTCTTGATCACAACGATGCCGGAATTCCAGGACCCGGTGTTGAAGACCGCGCCGAAAAGGGGCGGGATCTATTCACGCGTGTATTCATCCCATTTCTGTGGGCCGAGTGATGGCGGCGTCGGGCGGCTTCCCGGCGCTTCTGCAAGCGATGTTGGGTCCGGCTGGTCATAGGTCAGGGGAACATCACCACGCCCGAGATCGCCGCCCTTTACCCCGACAAGCGGTTCGCCATCGTGCAGGGGCAGAAGACGGGGCACAATTTGGCCAGCTACGACGTGCGGCAAGAGGACTCGGCCTATCTCGCCGGGATCCTTGCGGCGCATTTGACGCGCACGGGCACGGTGGACCACCTGTCCGGTCACCGCGTCAGGCCGGGTCTCAAGGGGCGCGCGGCCTTTGTGGCGGGCGTGGCCCATGCGGCACCCGATGTCGCCGTGCTGACCGGGTTCTGCGGCACGCAGGACGACAGCCGCGTGACCCGTGCTTGGGCAGATGCCGAAATCAAGGCCGGCGCGGATGTGATCTTTACCATGCTCAACGACGCGCGGCGCGGCGCGATCGAGGCTTGCCGCGCTGGCGCGGCCCGCCAGATCGGCAACGCTCTGGACTGGGTGGCGCGGGCTCCGGACGTCTTCGTCGCCTCGGCCATGGCGCGGATCGACATCGGCGTCGAACGCGCCATCGCCGATATGGCGGCGGGACGCGTTTCCAAGACGTCAAATGTTCCGGTTTTGGTCAGGACACGTAGAAGCATTTCTGTCAGGAGGTAAACGCCGAGATATGCGGAACGCTCATCAATCGGCCATGTCGGATCGACTACCGTTCCGCGTTCTTCATCAAAACAACGGGCGTGATGGAACGGGTCGTCGCCGCGATCCATGTCTCAGACGACGCCTTCCCAGTATTGTAGATCTTAGCGCAGAGCAGCATCCCACGCATTCCGGAAGTATTCGCGGGCAGGATCGTGGTTTAACCAGTTAGGGACTGCTGATCCTGTTGCGGGATTTCCATGCGATCTTAAGAACCTAAATGGCGGTGAGTTCCGGAGGGAGGCGGAAAGGACAGTGTCAAGCACCCTCGACGGCTTTATCGACCCGGAAGCGTTGAGTGAAAAAGTCGATCCGGTGCGCCTTTGCCTGCACAACTTCGGCCCACCCCCGCTTTTGCTCGCTCGCATCAATGCCGCGCTGCGGCGCTTCGAAAGAGACATTCGCTGCGCTGCACCAAGGCTACGCACATACTCTGGAAGAAGAGAAATGCGTGGGCTATACACCTCTTTCTCCGAGATACCGAGATGGACTGTACTGTCCGCTATCTGGGCGTCGGGCTTTAGGTCGCTCCGACAAACCCAAAACGCGTAGAAATCAAACTGTAAGGGCTGTACCGCGGACGGCCCAGAGCGAAGCCTGGCCATTTCCTCAATCATCTCTGCGCTGCCGATCAGGGCCTGATCGGGTATGCCTCGACGGTCAGGCCCGCCGCGCGGCTCTTGAGATAGAGCTCGAGCGCGATCAGGGACGGGGCACCGGCGGCAGGAACCTCGGCGCGCACACCGCTCAGGCAATTGCCGAAGCGCCGGTGGAGTGAGCCCATCGTTTCCCATTGCAGGCGGTATTGCGGATAGCCCGTTGGATGGGCCTCGGGGATCTTCGCCGCAAGCAGACGCCCGCCCGCGTGGTCGTCGTGACAGTGGCTGCATGCCAGATTAAGTTGCCCGACACGCCTGAAGAAGGACGCTTCGCCCTCCGCCCGCGCGGGCGCGAGCCGCGGGTCCGGGTCGGGCTCTATCGGCATGCCATGCGATTGAAGCGTGACGAAGCTCGTGAGCGAGAGCATCGCGTCGCTCTCGCGCGCCAGCGGCTCCGCGTCCTGATGGCGTGTGCGGCAGAGGTTGATCCGCCCCGAGAGATCGACGGGCGTCGCGCCCGCCTCGTCCCAGGCCGGATAGCGCGCGGCAACTCCGGCCATCGCCGTCTGTGCCGGGCCGTGGCACCCTTGGCAGGACTGACCCGTGCGTCCCGCTGCAGCGCCGTAGAGGCGTTCGCCGTCGAGGACCCAGAAGCGCCCGGGATTGGCCATCTCGTCGGTCTGCATCGCCTGCAGTTCGGGGCGCATGTCATCAAAGCCCGTCCGCCGTTCGTCGGCCGCCAGGACATCGCCCGTCCCGGCCAGCGCAAAACAAAGGGCCACTGTCCGCCTCATGTCACCGTGAGCATGCGCGCATCGCTATATTCCGTGCCTCCCTCGTCGATCCACCGGATCGTGACCTCGCCCGTCTGCTCGGCGCGCAGATAGAACGACAAGAACGGGTTGGCCGAGACGGCGGGGAAGAAAGAGGCGCCGAAGACTTCGGCGCCGCCATAGGTGCAGCGGACCTCGTGGATGATGTCGCGCGGCACGATCTTGCCATCCCGATTCGAGCGGAATCCGGTTTCCATCGGGTGTCGGATCAGCACCTTGACCTGCAATATATCGCCGCGCGCGGCCTGTTCGGGAATGTTCAAGAGCGCTTTCATGTTGGGATTACCTCTTCGCAGGCCGGAGCCGTCACGACGACAGTGGTCGCCGCAGTCCAGAAGGTGCCGTCGCTCATCCGCGCGATGGCGTGGACCGATTGGGTGCCGTTGAGGCGAATGCGCGTTTCGGCCTCCGCAAGCCCCGAACGCGGCGTGAAGCGGAAACGAACCGTATCCGGCAAAGGGTTGATCTCGTTGAAGATCGCGATCTCGGTCACATGGTCCGCCTCGGTCATCGGACTGTCGGCGCGCACCAGAAGCGGCACGGAATTGCCGTTCTCCACCAAGAGCGGGATCTTGAGCGTTACCCGCCCATCCAGCACCTCGGCCCCGCCGGTAAAGCCATCGATGGCGGTCTGCATCGTCTCGGGTGTTGCCCGGGCGGGACCGAGGGCAAGGACAAAGGGCGTGGCAAGCCCGCCAAGCAGAATCTGGCGCCGGTGTCTGTCGGTCATCGGGTCTCCTCCGTAAGCGTGACGAGGTAGGCGACCACGTCTTCGACGTCCTGCGCTGTCAGGATCGTCTCGCCCTGCCACCGCGCGCCGACGTTCGAAAGGCCGGACGTAGCGTGGAAGGGCGGCATGATCGTGTCGGGATTTCTGCGCCTGCTGTCGACGATCTGCGCCCGCAATTCGCCGATGGTAAGACGGGAGCCGACACCGTCAAGCGGCGGCGCGAGATTGCCCATGAAACGGTGTTCGGGGAACGGCCCGGCATGGCACAGAACGCAAAGCCCGCGCGTGGGCTCGGCCACGATGGCGCGGCCGCGCTCCGGATCACCGGGGGTTCCGGTCAGCGAGTGCGGCATCTCCTGTGCAAGACCCGGAACCGCGGTCGCGGCGCAGCAGGCCAGCGCACGCGCCACCGTCCGGATCGGCGCCCGCTCAGCCAAAGCTTTCGGTCGTGATACGGGCATACCAGTCTCGCGCATAGTCCGCCTCCTTGCGCCGGGTTTCCATCGGCGCAGCAAGCGGGCTCAGGCCACCAGCCTCTTCGATGTCGAAGAGCTTGCCATCCGCCTCGCCATAGACCCCCGCGACGGTAAAGCCATAATCGGGCGCGGCAAGACTGTAGCAGGTGTTGATAAGCTTGGGCGATTGCGGCGCCTCGCCGCGAAAAAGCGCGTCGATCGCGGCGGCGGTGACCTTGGCCTGCGCATTGGCGGAGAAGGCGGATTTCGGCATAGCGCCGGGCATACAGGCGTCGCCAATGACATGGATGCCCGGCACGAGATCGGATTCGAAGCTGCGACCGTTCACGGGGCACCAGCCGGTCGCATCGGCGACGCCCGCCACCTCGGCGATATCGCCGGCCTTCTGCGGCGGGATAATGTTGGCAACAGCCGGTTGCAAACGCTCGAAATCGGTCACGACGGTGCCTTCAGACGCCCGGATTTCGGTCACGCGCCCGCCCAGCGACGGGGGGCGCCACTCGATCATCCCGGGATAGAGCGCGTCCCAGGCCTCTTCCCAGAGCGGCTGCTTGGAGAATTTTTCCTTGGCATCGAGGATCAGGATCCGGGAGGCGGGTTTCGCGGATTTCAGATAATGCGCAATGAGGCTCGCCCGCTCATAAGGTCCGGGCGGGCAGCGATACGGGTTGGCAGGCGGCGCGATGACCACGAGGCCGCCATCTTCCATCGCCTCCAGTTGCGCACGCAACAGCGCGGTCTGCGTCCCGGCTTTCCACGCATGGGGCATGATCTGCGACGCCGCAGTATCATAGCCCGGCAAAGCGCCTTGACGGAAATCGACACCTGGCGACAGGATCAGCCGGTCGTAGGGCAGGCTGTCTTCCCCGGCGAGCGTCACGCGGCGCGCGTCCGGGTCAACGGCGACGGCCTCCCCTTGCAGGAGTGTCACGCCATCGGCCTCGAGGGCCGCGCGGTCATGGGTGATCGCGGCGAGGTCGTTCACACCGCCGAGCACCGTGTTGCTGAAGGGGCAGGTCAGATAGGTCGCGTCGCGATCAACAAGAGTAACGGCGTGGCCCATGCGCGCGAGCCAGCGCGCGGCCGTCGCACCGCCAAAGCCGCCGCCCACGACGACCACACGGCCGCGATCCTGTGCGCGAGCGCTGCGTGCGAACGGAAGCGTGGCGAGCGCTGCCCCAGTCGCGAGCACCTGACGGCGGGAGTAGGTCATCTCAGCCCTCCACCCGCGAGCCAAACAGCAATCGCCGTGATCTCGCCTTCACTAAAACCTTCGGCAATCCGGTTCATCAAGGTCGCGTCGCGGTCGCCAGACCGGAACGCGATCATTGCCGTTTCGATGTCGCTGGCGCTCAATCCTTCGAGAAGGATGCCGCCCGCGCCGTGACAGCCGGAACAGGCTGCCGCCCCCGGCGGGGCCTCGGCTGACAGCGCAGTCGACGCGAGAAGGACGCCGGTCAGAAGGGAGAGTCGCCCCATGGGTTCAAGCTCCTCGGGTTGGGTGGCGGTACCCGCGGGCGGCAGCGCGCGCCGCCCGCGGGACGGCGCGTCAGGCGCGCAGGTCGTGCTTTGCCAGCGGCAATTCGCGGATACGCTTGCCGGTGGCTGCATAGACCGCAT
Source organism: Pacificoceanicola algae (assembly GCF_049341065.1). Lineage (NCBI taxonomy): Bacteria > Pseudomonadati > Pseudomonadota > Alphaproteobacteria > Rhodobacterales > Roseobacteraceae > Pacificoceanicola > Pacificoceanicola algae. The sequence goes on from NZ_JBMPIX010000048.1 coordinate 5,672, forward strand.
TCATCACCGCAGGCGTGGCCACGAAAATCGTGGGTTCCCCGACCCCGCCCCAGAAATCGCCCGAGGGGATCAGGTGGCTCTCGACCTCAGGCATCTCCCACATGGATACGATCGGGTAGGTGTTGAAGTTCTGCTCCTGCACCGTGCCATTCTCCACCGTGATCTGGCTCAGTAGGCCCGCCGAAAGTCCGAAGGCGAAGGACCCTTCGATTTGCGCCTCGACCTGTTGGGGATTGACTATGTGGCCGGGGTTGGTCGCCGCGACGATCCGGTGGATTGTGAGGTTGCCGCGCTCATCAACAGAAACCTCGGCCGCCGCCGCCACGTAGGAGCCGTAGCCCATGTGCTGACAGATCCCAAAGGCGCGGCCCTCGGGCGGGCCCGCATCCCAGCCGATGCCTTCGGCCACCTTGTCGAGCACCGCCAGATGCTTTGGATGGTTCGCCATCATCTCCCGGCGAAACGCGAGTGGATCCTTGCCCGCCGCTTCCGCGAGTTCGTCGATGAAGCATTCGAGGTAGAAGGCGTTCTGGTTGTTGTTGACCCCGCGCCAGAAGCCCGGACGGAGCGGCGGATTTCGCATCGCGTGATCAATCTTGATGTTGGGCACGGTGTAGCCGAATTCGCCTTCGTCGCTGTCGGCGAAGAGACCCTGGAAGGAGGCTGGGTCCATCCCGTCCTGCAGACGGAACGGCATGAGCATCGCGAGGATCGACTGGCCCGAAATGCGCATATGCAGGCCCGTGAGATTGCCCTCGGCATCCAGCGCGCCACGCATGCGCGCCTTGGTCGCGGGATGGTAGTTGCCGTGCAACTGGTCTTCCTCCCGCGTCCAGATCGTCTTGATCGGAGTGCCCCTCATCTGCATCGCCACCTGAACGGCGACGCGGGTGTAGTCGGAATTCGCCCGCCTGCCGAAACCACCGCCAAGATTGATGCGGTGGACGTCGCATTGCGGAATTTCCAGCCCCGATGTTTCGGACGCGATAGCCAGATCGGACTCGGCGTTCTGAGTGGCGACCCAGACGGTACAGCGGTCGTCGGTGACCAGCGCCGTGGCGTTCATCGGCTCCATCGTCGCGTGGCTCTGCCATGGGTAGTGATAGACCGACTCCACGACCTGCGCCGCGTCCGCAAGCGCTGCGTCCACATCGCCAGATGCATTGCCGACAAAGCCGTCTTCGGCCGTCAGCCCTTCGTCGAGCATACGCTCCAGATCGTCCATGCCGAAAGATGCGTTCTCACCGAGATCCCATTCGATGGGCAGCGCGTCGAGCGCCTTCTTGGCGCGCCAGAACGTGTCGGCGATGACCGCCACAGCCGCGTCATTGATTTGAACAACCTTGATGACACCGGGCATGTCCATGACCGCCTCGGCATCGAAGCTTACGAGCTTGCCGCCCATTACCGGGGTCTGCTTGACCGTTGCATTAAGCATGCCGGGCTGGACCATGTCGATCGAATACACCCGGCTGCCGTCGAGCTTGTCGAGTGTGTCGAGGCGTTTCAGCGGCTGGCCCGCGATGGTCCAGTCGGTCGGATCCTTGAGCGCGATGTCGGTGGGGATCTCAAGCTCAGCCGCCTCCGCTGCAACCGCACCATAACTCAGCGTGTCACCGTCCGGACCGGTCAGCACGCTCTTGGCCGCCGTGACCTCCGACGCATCGACACCCCAACGGTTTGCCGCGGCCTGGATCAGCATGGCGCGGGCCGCAGCGCCACCCTGACGGACGTAATCCTGACTGTTGCGGATTCCGCGGCTGCCAAATGTGCCGAAAGAGCCCCACACCCGCTCGCGCGCCGCGTTCTCGCCCGGGGAGGGATATTCCCAAGTCACCTTTTCCCAATCCGCGTCGAGCTCCTCAGCCACGAGCTGCGCAAGCCCGGTCAGCGTGCCCTGCCCCATCTCGATCCGGGCAACGCGGACGATCACCTTGTCGTCAGGCTGGATTACGACCCAGGCGTTGATCTCGGGCGTATCGCCGGAAATCTGCTGCGCGGACGCGTCAAGTGGCATGCCAAGCGCAAGCCCGCCTGCCGCCGCTGCGGTGCTGACCAGAAAGCCCCGGCGGTTCATGTTGAAATGTTCGGTCATCTTACATCCCCCTCACGTCAGATCCGCAGCGCGCTTGATGCCCGCCTTGATCCGGTTGTAGGTGCCACAGCGGCAAAGATTGGTCATGTTGTTGGTGATGTCCTCGTCCGTGGGCTTGGGGAATTCGGTGAGAAACGCCGCCGCCGCCATGATCTGGCCGGACTGGCAGTAACCGCATTGCGGCACGTCAAGCTCGGCCCAGGCCTGTTGGATGGGATGCGAGAGATCGTCACTGAGCCCTTCGATGGTGGTGATCTGTTCGCCTTCGCTCACGGCCTCGAGCGGGAGCGCGCATGACCGGGTGGCGACCCCGTCGATATGCACGGTGCAAGCACCACAAGCGCCCACGCCGCATCCGTATTTCGTACCCGTCAACCCGAGTTGTTCGCGAAGCACCCACAGAAGCGGTGTATCAGGTTCCGCGTCAACTTCGTGTTGCACGCCATTTACTGTAAGACTTGCCATCGTGTCTTTACCTCCCCGGTGGACATGAATGCCAGACGCTCGCATGTTTTTCGTCTGTTCAGCAATCTCGTTAAGGTAGAACGTCCGCGCGCGCCGTCAAACCGCCTGTGGACTCGCCTTGCGACATCGGTTTCTGGACTGTTGCATTAATTGATGGTTGCATTTGTTGCCTGTGAGCGCGATTTGACCGCCGTATCGCGGGCAATCTTCAGATGTCGGATCATTTCTGATGACCCTGTTTGGGTCTTGGGTTGTGCTGTTGCTTGGCCAGAGAGAACTG
>NZ_JBMPIX010000049.1:0-7344 GCF_049341065.1 Pacificoceanicola algae
CGCGGGGTGGAGCAGCCCGGTAGCTCGTCAGGCTCATAACCTGAAGGTCGTAGGTTCAAATCCTACCCCCGCAACCAACTTACCAAATAATAACAAAGCCTTAGGCCTCGCATCACGCGGGGCTTTTTGCTTGTGTGCAATCCATGTCAACGCCACGTCAACGTTTGGCGAGTCGCACAATAAATATTCAATGAAATCAACGCGACTTCCCGATGGCGACACTCTGTCATCCGAGGTTGTGGAACACGGCCGAGAGCAACTCGTGCGGTCCGCCAAGGAACGTAAGCGCTACGGCGTGACCCTATGCGGCGAGGCTTGACGGCTGTTCGAAGGACCACGGCATCAGGTCTTCGATGCCGCTTTGCGGATGACCGTCGAGGATCGCGCGGAGGGTGGCGTCGAGATAGTCGACCGGGTTCACGCCGGACATCTTGCAGGTGGCGACCAGTGAGGCGAGCATGGCCCAGTTTTCGGCGCCGACCTCGTTGCCTGCGAAGAGCGCATTTTTCCGCGTCAGTGCAATCGGTCTGATCTGATTTTCGACAGGGTTGGTGTCCATCTCGAGGGTGCCGTCCTCGAGGAAACGGATCAGGCCGGGCCAGTGCGCGAGGGTGTAGCGGATGTCCTCGGCGAGCTGGGATTTCTGCGGGATGCGCGAGAGCTGGGTCTCCAGCCATGGTTTCAGCGCGGCGATGATTGGGGCTGAATGTTCACTCCTGGCGACCAGACGGACGTTCGCATCCTTGCCGCGGACGGTCTTCTCGATCTGATACAGCAGCGCGATCTGGCGCAGCATCTCCTCGGCGATGGGCGAGCCTTCGTTCTCGAAGCGTTTCACGAAGCGGCGGCGGACATGGGTCCAGCAATAGACCAGCTGCCACGGGCCGTTGTCGCGTGTGATCTCGGTCAGCGCGTCGTAGGACTGGTAGGCATCGCATTGCAGGAACCGACCGCGGTATCCTGCGAGGAACTTCAGCGGATGCTCCTTCCCCCGGCCGGGGGCGTAGTGGAACAGCACGATCGGCGGGTCTGCACCGCCATGGCCGCGGTCGTCGGTGACGACGGCCCAGAAGAAGCCACTCTTGGTGGCCTTGCGGCCCGGGTCCAGCACCGGCGCGCGGGTCTCATCCACGAAGATGCGATCGGCGCCGCGCAGATGGGCCTTCATGTGATTGATGACCGGCACCAGGTGGAAACAGGCGCGGCCAACCCAGTTGCCAAGCGTGCCTCGATCCAGATCGATCCCCTGCCGCTTGAAGATCTCGGCCTGGCGGTAAAACGGCAGGTGGTCGCCGAACTTGGACACGATGATCGAGGCGATGAACAGCTCCGTGGGCAGCCCGCCGGGCACGACATGCTCGGGCGCATGGGCCTGCGCCACGGCTTGCGAGCAGCGGCGGCAGGCGTATTTGGGCCGCCGCGTCACCAGCACTCGGAACTGGGCCGGGATCACATCCAGCCGCTTGGACACGTCCTCGCCGATCCGGGCCATCTCGCCGCAGCCGCAGGGACACTGGGTGCTGGCAGGCTCTACGACGCGCTCGACCCGGGGAAGATGCGCCGGCAGATGCCCACGGTTGCGCTTGTGCTTGCTGGGCTCCTCACCGCGCGCCCGTTGCAGCGCGGCCTCGGCCTTCTCCTGTGCAGCCTCAAGCACTCCCTGGGCCAGTTCGGCATCCTCCAGCGGCAGATTGAACTGGTCGGGCGACAGCTTCTCGGAGCGCTTGCCGAACCTCTCGCGTTGCGATGTGCGCAGGATATCTTCCAGCCGGCGATTGGCTTCCTGCACCTCAGCCAGCGCCGCCTCCACCTCAGTCAGGCGAGCTTTGAGAAGGGCGTTTTCCCGGGTGAGAACGGCGGCATCCATGAGCCAAAGTGAATCATGAGACACCCGTTCTGGCCAGCAAAAACAGAAGCTTCCTGCGTCCCCAGGCGATCATCCCGCCGCCAGCGGGCGCCGCGCGCGCTCCGGCCGGACCAGCCGCCAGTCCAGTCCTTCGAACAAGGCCGCCATCTGGGCGGGGGACATCCGCATCACCCCGTTCTGCACCTGCGGCCAGACGAACTTACCGCCCTCCAGCCGCTTGTGCACAAGCACCATCCCGGTCTGATCCCACATCAGCAGTTTGATCCGGTCCGCGCGTTTCGACCGAAACACGAAGACGGCGCCGCAGAACGGATCGAGCCCGAACATCTCCTGAACCGCCACTGCCAGCCCGTCGATCCCCTTCCGGAAGTCCAACGGCCGCGTCGCCACGAAGACTTTCACCGGCCCACCCTGGCCGAACATCATGATGCCGCGGCCCGCGCCGCGCGGATCGCCCGCGTCAGTTGCCTTTCGTCGGTATCGGCCCCCGCTCGGATCACGACATCGCCCACGACAATCTCCAGATCGGATGCGGCACGCGCCGTCGCCGCATCCACTGCGCTGTCGTCGACCACCAGTTCCGCGAACATCGGAAGCATCGCCAAGCTCTCGGGCAGCATCAGGTTGCCTTTGCGTATCTGCTTGCGCCAGTCGTAGATCTGCCAGCGCGTGGTGCCGTGCTTGCGCGCGACATCGGCCACCCTCACCCCCGGCATCATGCTTTCCGCCGCGATCCGCGCCCGCTCGGCTTTCGTCCGCCGCCGACGCCCGCTGGGTCCCTCGATCACCTCGAGCCGGGAAACCCCAACACCCGTTGAGCCGTCCAAATGGACGCCCATTTTGCCGTCTCTTTCCAAAATCCAACACCTCCGCCGCACGTGTGAGCGCAGAATGGCCGGATCACATCAGCAATGGCAGGAGGGGGTCGGCGTCGCGCTTACCAAGGAACTAGCATTGATTCTGGACGAAGCGGCCAGAGCTGAGATAATGGCCGACTCCGCCGCTACGCGGGACTGAACGTGCGCCTGTGTTCAAACCGTCTAATCGTCTCGTGCACTGCACACGGTGCGAAAAATTCAAAATCTTTCAACAACATGTACTTCTCCGATTGCCGATCTCGGCGCAGAAAACCGGCGCACACACGCAAAAGTAGACTGAGTTAAGGCAATATGTTAAAAAGATTCTTTTAAGGTGAGGCATAATGACGTTCATAGTGTCCTTAACAAGGCTGACCGCTGTCGCGTGCACTGCATTGCTTGCTTCTCAAGCGGCAGCACTCCCAGAAATCGATGAGCCGACATCTCTCTCTGGGGGCGGAGCAACTATTGAAGTCGTTCCCGACTCCGAAGATCCAAACAAGTTCTACATCTTTCCTATCGGACTTGAGTTCACTCGAGATGGTGATGGAATTCCTAATGCGTCATTTCAGCATTGGGGAATATCGAAGCCAGATCAGGAAGGCTCGGGTGCCAACATAACGTTTGGGATCAAGCCCGTTTTCGATGTAGAGACAAGAGATAAGGTGCTTGAAGCACTTCATCAAAACAATCCAAGTATCTCAATCGCTCAAATTCCTATTGAGCGGAGTTATTACGATGTTGTGATAACGGACAACTTTGCAAGCGATCCCACTTACGTGACACCCGCGCAACTAATCGATACGTATACTAAAGATAACATCAAGTACATGGCATCATTGGGTGAACAAGGCATTCAGGTGACCAACTTTGGTGCTGAGCCAGTAGCGCCCAATGTCTTGGAGTCAATTCAAGGAGGTCCCGGTAATGCCCCGTTTGCGACAACTTTCAAGCTTTCAAGCCTCGCAGGCCGCTTAGCTGGTGAGTTTAATCCTGAAGTTGAAAGTCAGGAATTTTTTGCGGTTCGCTATAGATATATGGTTCGTGGTGTTACGCCGAAGTTTCGTGTCGAGTTGAAAGTCAATTGGAAGAAAACCTTTGAACACTTTCAGGCAAGGTTTGGAGGGGGCTTCTGGTTCTGGAGATCGAGCCACGTAGTAGACATTCAGGAAATGAAGCAGTCTGGGGCGATTGAGCTCAAGATCACTGATGGCGGAATTGATGAAAGCACTCAAGCTCTAGTAGATAAGGTGTTTGAAACGTTGGTGAATGCTCGAATTAATGGATCAGGGATGTTTGCGCCTCAACTCAAGCCTGGGATTGGTGCGACTGCGGCTGGAAGCCCTGGGGGTTCAATTTTTGGTTGGAGCTTCAATTCAAATTCCTCGTTTCAGAAGCTAACTGAGGAGGTCAACCAGGACTTCATTATCGATAGCCGAGACATCGTCAGTCGCTCGTATTCTCTCGGAATTCCGTTTGGCCTTCAATGCACTTCATTTCCACAAAAATTTCAGAATCTTTCTGATCCAGGTGAACCATGTCTAACCCCGGAGATGATCGAGTCGGCGCGTACTAGAGTGCTTACATGCATTTCTAAGGACATTGCGGAAGAATGGGCGGCAGCAGAGGCACTCTCAGAACCTTTCAGAACAAGGCAATTAGAGCGCCTTGAAAAATTTTGTGGGGCTTGAGCAATGAAAGCGAAAATGCACGCCTTCTGCGATTTGAAGGGGGCCTTGGTATCGCTCTTGATTGCAGTACTTGGATCACATTGCGTTGCCCAAGAAGTGGATGGCAGTCCACCGATCGACACTTTCAAACTTAATGATACAACAACCGTGCTTCCAAGCCGCCTCACCTTTTTAAATTCAGGTGAATCAACAGTGTCGACGCAACTGCTTTCAAGGCAGGCTATTGATGGAACAGTCGGGTATGCTTGGAATATCACCTTCCAATACCTCTTTGATGTGCCGGTCGACGAAGAAATAGCTGCTTTTGTGGAAAGCGAAAAATGGTCTCTTCCGCAGACAGTTGAGTTTCGTACCTATGTGTCGGCAAACATAGAGGGACAGTCGGCGGGTTTTTTGGTGGACAGTGGCACTACTAACTTGCGTGGTATTCTGGCGTCTTCGTTCGATCTAGAATTTGTGAACAGCAAGGAGTTGACAGATTTTATCGCGTCCGGAGCGATTGTAAATGTTGTAACGGTGATAAAGTTTGCACAGATAACTTCTGTGGTTCCTGATACTGACCAGATCCGCCAAATAATTGTAGACTATCTGGGGAATAATGTTGTTTCGCCAAAGGCTCCTGTTCTGGAAACTTACTCTCAGTTGCGGACTGAATATCCTGACGTTGTCGGACGGAACCCGGTGTTAGTACTAAGCTCTATTGCTTCCGTGTTTGAAGCATCGTCAATCGAAATAGATCTGAGCGGCGAGCCGAGGCTGGTGATCCCTCCAGCATTTGAGATCAATATTAACGCGACTTTTTCCGCGCCGAGAAATCTAAGGTTCTCAGATCAATCGTTTGCGATTGGTGCTATCAATCTTTGTGAGGATGGCGACCTCGTGATCCTTGAGCTTGGAACGACAGGATGTGAGAATGTTCCAGATCTTATTGACCGTTTTGAATAGCTTAGATAGAACAGCGCATTTTTTCAGTGCATGTATCTTGGCCCTGTCTTTTGCGTCAGGGGGCTATGCGCAGACGTTCGCGTCTCTGCCCAACTTTGATGACGTAGTATATGTCGATGAGCCAGTTGTAGTCTATCGCGACTACAGTGCACGGAACCGATTTTTTGTTGTCCCTCAGACAGTCCTTGGAAACGATGAGTGGTCAATATCCGTTTTATATCAACGTCAGAATGGTAGGCTTAATGGCAATGCTGTGCTCAGCGGGCCTGCTCTTATCGACGATGACGTACTCGAGAATGTTTTGACTGCGCTGAGCTCGATATCTCCAAATCCGGATCTTGTTGTGGTTCAACCCCAGCACAGCGAGTACCGTGTAAGGCTATTTGGCTCTAAAGCTACCGTAACGGATCGCTTTGTAGTAAATCCTATTGGTGAAGAGGTCTCTGTGTCCTTCGATCTCGAAGAGCTACCTTTGAGATCCTTGTTGCATGATACCTCCTATCTGGTTGACGTTGGAATACTCACGTTCAAATTCTCTGTACGGGGTGTTGAATTCGATAGAAACTTTAATCCAGTGCTTACGCGCCGGTGGTTTAATATTCATTCACCGATCGATGGCAATTGCATCAGCTATCCTGAGAGATTTTTAAACGTTGTGACTGGCCAAATCGGGTGCATCTATTCGATCGAGGTAAGTCGTTCTGACACGATTAGAGTTCAGCGGTTCCTTCGCGAGCGTGGATACTATTCGGCCGGAATCGATGGCGTTATCGGACCGTTTACTAGGGATGCGGTTAGGGCGTTTCAAAAAGACCAAGAAGTATTCGCCGACGGATTAATTACGAGGCGGTTGATCGATAGTATTGCGTTTTTGCAGCAATCTGACAAAGCGCCATCCGACATCAGTACTACTAATGATGCCGAGCAATCGCAAACCGAAACGTCGGCACTTGATCAATAGTACGTCGGACCTTTTTTGGGACTAGATATATACGGCAAGGCTCGGACCGATGATTAGAGCTTAGAGCAGCTAGGAGAAATTTGAGGGGACATAGAAGAACACTTAGTCCACGCGAACTTCTTGATCGCATGTCCCAAAGAGCTTTATCAAGCCCATGCTCGCATGCTCAAATCGGTAGAGGTTTTTTCCTTGGTGCTGTATTAGGTATGCTGGATATCCATCATGACAACCGCTAACCGATACTTGACCACTCTTCGCTACAGTGAAATCAAAGCGATAGTCAATGTCAGGCATTACCGCGACACCCGAAGCTGTAGTACCTTCCAGAGTAAACGTAACGACGTCGTCGGTGAATAACACCGACGAAACTTTAAAATTATCACGGATGCTCGAAACTTCAAACTCGATGACACCTAGGTTGATTTTCGATGTTCCTGTCGAAAACGAGCTGGTGACTGTTTCATCAGAAAAGTTCACAAAATAGAAATGCTGAGACTTTACGCCAGTTTGCGGGTCGAAATCGAGTATTCGCGATTCAACCAGTCCTTCCTGACTAGATTGCGCGTTTGCGGGAACTCCGCTTAGTGCGCCAAGAGCTAAGAAGCAGAGGGTTACCAGGGAAGTATGGAAAGAACACATGGTATTTCTTGGCCTCTAGTGACATTTCTTTGTCTTATGTTATCATAGCGCGAAAATCTTCTCTATCGACAGTTACGCTGTAGTTGCCTTTTCCAACTCGGCCTCCTGACCTCAAAACTTGGGGCAAAGCGTCTACAAATCTAGGGTCGCTTCAGTGCTTCATTTTGAGATATACTCAAACTTGGCGAGGTCTTTCACACTTAGCTATGATCTGTCCGGAAACAGGGATAGCGCGAAGGTCTTCAAGCACAGGCTACTGGTGAAACTCTTGCTTGCTCATATTGCTCGTCACTAACGCTGACATCATTAGGTCATGTTGACAAAAGGCTGACCCAAAGGCGGATGGACGTGATGTCTACAAAACCAAGGAAGCTTTCTGCGGTT
>NZ_JBMPIX010000050.1:0-6928 GCF_049341065.1 Pacificoceanicola algae
CCGCAGTATCACATGCAGATCAACAAAACCTTTTCCCTTCAACAACATAGAAAGATGGGCGTAATGAAGCAAAGTTGTAGTGTCAACGCCAACCTTCCAACTTTTCCTGTGCGTCGGCAAGGCTCATGAACCAATGCGCGTTCAGGCACTCCGACCGAAGCTTGCTGTTGAAGGCCTCGATGAACACGTTGTCCGTCGGCTTATCCGTGCGCCGGGACTTGTAGTGGTAGCTGGACGTGTCGAAACAGATGGCCCCACAAGCCTTCCTTATCGACACGCCCCAGTCGACGCACATCCCGGTGACGAGTTCGCGCAAACGGCCAGGCTTCAGAGCTTTCGCCGGATCACGTCCTGCAGCATCTCGCGGTCCAACGTCAGGTCCGCGACGATCTTCTTCAGCCGGGAGTTCTCGTCCTCGAGCGCCTTCAACCGGCGCATTTCATCTGGCAGCAAGCCACCATACATTTTCTTCCAATAGAAGTAGGTCGCCTGGCTGATCCCGGCCTTACGGCAGATCTCAGCGACCGGCGTGCCTTGCTCGCCCTGCTTCAGGATGAACGCCTTCTGCGCCTGCGTGAACTTCGATGCTTTCATGCGCTTCCGCTCCTCTCCCAGCCAGGAAAGCTTAGCCAAAAACTCCAGCTTCAGACGGTCCAGTTTTCAGGGGGCAGAGCACACGCTCTGCGAGCAGATCCATCACGTCTTGGTAGGACAGCGGGTAGCAGATACCACCGCACCGCGCACAGGATGATCTCGCGTGGAAAACAGTGATGTTTGAATGGTGACTGACGCGCCATGATCAACCTCAAGAACATGACCGTCGCCAAATAGCTCGGTTAACGCAACGGTCCCGGTCATGGACTCATCGTCACTTCTGGATGCCGAAATCGGCGACACGGCAGGCGAATGCTTTCTTGTGTCTACATCTACATGATCTACCTGTGAAACCAGATCGAAAAAGTCACTTTGGCGCGGATTATGCGCCTTCGTCAGCTCTTCTTCGCGCAGCATCTATCATGGTCCGGGCCATGTCCCGTGCCAGCATTGCGGCCTCGGGAATGTTCCGGACATGCGCAGTGGCAATCGCGCCTTCCTTTAAAAGGGCGAGGCGTTCCGCCAGCTGTTCTGGCTCTAACAACTGGGCGTCGCGGCATGTCTTTTCCAGGTAATCGACGATCCGCCGCTTGTGCTCGGACGCCACGCGGTGCGCGGGGTGATCGTGGGCCGCAAACTCGCTTGCGGCATTGATGAAGGCGCAGCCCGAGAACCCCAGATCCTTGAACGCCTTACCCAGGAACCACGTTTCCAGCGCGTCGAACATGGCCAGCAGCCGTTCTTCCGGGTTGGCCGAGGCCTTCTCCATCTCGGACATCAGCCAGTTGCGAAACCGTTCGTCGCGCAATTGCAGTGCCGCAAGGATCAATTCGTCCTTGGACCGGAAATGCTTGTAGAGGGTCATCTTCGCCACCCCCGATTCGGCCAGAATCTTGTCGATCCCGGTAGCATGGAAGCCGTGGCGATAAAAAAGTTTCAGGGCGGTTTCGACAAGATCGTCGCGGCGCTTGTTCAAGAGTTTTCCCCGGTTATCAGACAGTTCTGTCTACTTATTGCGCTTTCCAGCGCTTTTCTCAATGGTAAAACAACCCAAGTCTCGCATCACGCTTAGGTGAAGGGGGTTTGACAAATATACAGACCTGTCTGTTTTATAAGGAGCGCAACACAGCGCCCCATCACAAACAGACATGAGAGAAACCATGACACGTATCCCGCTTCCCGCTTCCATCGAAGACGCTCCGGCCGCGGCCCGCCCGCTGCTTGAAGCCGTCAAGGCACAGCTTGGCTCGGTGCCAAACCTGTTCCGTATCACCGCCAACAGCCCCGCTGCCCTCGGTGGCTACCTGGAACTGAACGGTGCCCTCGCAAAGGGTGAACTTCCCGCCGGCACGCGAGAGCGCATCGCATTGGCTGTCGCCCAGAAAAACGGTTGCGACTACTGCCTTTCGGCGCACAGCTATATTGGCAAGAACATGGCCAAGCTTGACGATGCCGAGATTGCCGCCAACCGGCGCGGCAGATCGACCGATCCCAAGGCCGACGCCGCCGTCCGCTTTGCCACAGCTCTGGTCGAGACGCGCGGCTCCGTACCCGAAACGGAAATCGATGCCGTGAAATTTGCGGGCTACAGCGACGCCCAGATCGTCGAGATCGTGGCCCATGTCGCGCTCAATACGCTGACCAACTACCTCAACGAGGCGCTTGGCACCCCGATCGATTTCCCGGTCGTGACCAAAGACGCCGCCTGATCCCCCAGGTCCCCCTGGGCGTCCCGGCTTCCTCCCTGTCAGTCACTGCCCGCCGGGGCGCCCGCTTTTCCCAAAAGGAGCCGCAGATGAGCCGCCCACCGGTCCCACCCTTTACCGCCGAAACGGCAGCGCAAAAGGTCCGCCTTGCCGAAGACGCCTGGAACAGTTGCCAGCCCGAAAAGGTCGCGCAGGCCTATACGCCCGACAGCCAGTGGCGCAACCGCGCCGAGCGTTTTTCCGGGCGTGACCGCATCGTCGATTTCCTGACACGCAAATGGGCGCGTGAACATGACTACCGCTTGATCAAGGAACTCTGGTCGCATGATGGCAACCGCATCGCCGTGCGCTTTGCCTATGAATATCGCGACGACAGCGGATCGTGGTTCCGGGCCTATGGCAACGAGAACTGGGAATTCGCCACGGACGGTCTGATGCGCCGCCGCATCGCCTCGATCAACGATCTGCCGATTTCCGAAAGCGAACGGCTGATGCGCTGGCCGCTGGGCCGCCGGCCCGACGACCACCCCGGCCTGACCGATCTGGGCCTGTAAGGAGAAACGATCATGGCCAACGCCTATGCAAACATCGCCTTTACCTCTGCCGTGCGCGCCGAACAGGCCCGCCATGGGTCTGCCGACATCTACGCACGCGTCCTTTCAGACACGCGGCAGGACGGCGACCAAATGACCGACCGCGAAGCCGCCTTTCTTCAGGCCCGCGACGGGGTTTTTCAGGCCACTGTCGGCGAAACCGGCTGGCCCTATGTTCAGTTTCGCGGCGGCGCGCCGGGGTTCCTGAAAGTGATCGACCCGCAGACGGTGGCCTATGCCGACTATAGCGGCAACAAGCAGTATATCAGCACCGGCAATCTGCGCGACAATGACCGCATCTCGATCCTTGCCATTGATTTCGCGCAGCGCCGCAGGCTCAAGCTGCTGGGGCATGCGCGTATCACCGACGATCCCGGGGTCATCAACTATCTGAACCCGCCCGACGGGCCAGAGGCCGAACGCGCCGTCGTTATTCGCGTTGCCGCATTCGACTGGAATTGCCCCAAGCACATCCCAGTGCGCCGTACAGATGCCGAATACGGTGGCGAAATCGACCGCCTGAAAGCTCGCATCGCGGAACTGGAACAGATGCGCTTTGCCTCAACGTGATGCTTTCCCCCGCCGCTTCCGGACAGTCCGGGGGCGGCTTTTTTGATCCAACTGTATAAAACCGGAGCCTGCCATGCCCACCGTCACCGCTGCCTTTGTCCGCGCCATGACTGCTGCCGCCGGACTGACCGTTACGCCAGAAGGGCGTGTCATGTCAGGCACCAAAGTCATTTACCAACTTCCGCCACTGACCGACGGCCATATCGACGACCAAAGCCATTTCGGCCTGATCGACCTGATCGCAACGCGCCATCCCGACCGGGTGACCTTGATCGCGGCCTATGCTCAGGCGATCTGCGTGGACGATCTCGGGGTGCTCGGCCTGGCGCTGAAAAGCGCCCCGACCCTTGGGGCCTCGCTGGCGCGGCTGGAACGGTATTTTCGTCTGCTGAGCGATACGGCAGCCTACTGGCTGGACCGCGACGGCGATCAGGCTGCGCTGGTCATCGAAAGCTGCACCCCCGACCGTGCTGCCCTGACCCTGCGCAACGAATGCGCGCTGGCCTCGAACGTCAGCAAGATGCGGGCCTTCGTGCGCGGAGATCTGGCGCTGGAATGCGTGACCTTCCGCCACGCCTGTCCGGGCGATCCCGCGCGCTTTGCGGATCATTTCGGCTGCCCGGTCATCTTCGGGGCTGCCCGCGACGCCATCGTGATGCCGGTGCGGGCGCTGGACCTGCCCAATCGGATTGGCGACGCGGCGATCTCGGATTTCCTGACGGGGCATCTCGATCGTGAACTGGACGCCACGTCGGTGGTGCCGCCGTTGCGGGCCGACCTGTTCCGCCGTCTGTCCACCGCGCTCAGCACCGGGGTGCCGCAGGCCGCGACCCTCGCGCACGACATGGGCATGAGCGAACGGACCTTCTTTCGCCGCTTGGCCGAAGAAGGCACGACCTACCGCGACGTGGTGCGCGACGTGCAGATCAGCCTTGCGCGCGATTTGCTGAACCGCGGCGACTGCAGCATCGCCGAGGTTGCCTTTCTGACCGGCTTTGCCGAGCAAAGCACCTTTGGCCGTGCCTTCAAACGCTGGGTCGGCCAGGCCCCGGCACAGTATCGCAACAGCGTTTCCGGCAAGCCTGCCGTGCCCCGCGCGGCGATCATGGCAGGTGCGGCCCAAACGCTGGCAGGCGGGGCCGATACGGTCCGGGCGGTGTCGATCTAATCTGATTTCATCAAGATGAGGCAGCCCTCGGACAACCCCAGCGGTTCCTGCCCGCCGCCCCATACACCGGAAAGGACCAGACCGTGACACGTTACATTTCGCCCGACTTTGCGCACCAGGACCAAACCGCAACCCGCCGCCGTCGCCCCGCGCTTTGGCCCATGCTCACCAGCCGGGATGCGCTGGATATGGCATCCCTGCTGGTCTCGGCGGTCGCAGGCGCGCTGACCACCGGAGCGCTTGCGACGCTGGTCATGATGTCGGCGCCCGCCTATGCCGAAACGGCGAGCGGGGATGGCACCGAAGGCGCTGCGCACCCCAGCGACGCCACCGAACGGCTTTACCCTGCCTTTGCCGACTCCGGTGACGACACCGAACCCTTTCCGTTCAGCGTTCCGCAGGGTCTTGGACTGACGCCGGTCTGCACCTGCGTCCTGCCACCGGCTACCTCGGACTAAACCGATTTCCGAGCCGCCCAACCTGCGGCCCGGCCTCTTCAGGAAAGCGAGCTTCCTCGTTGCCGCGGCGCCATGCGTCCGCGACCGGCATTTGCCATGCCGCACCAAGGGATCCCGCCCACCTGGCAGCGTCTTGGCGCTGTCCCGACCCATCACCATCCACACTTCATCAAGGAGAGAGACGATGAAACACGACGACCACGAAAACTGCGGCTGCAATATCACGCCTCAGCACGTCGACATAGCCCGCCGCCGCCTGCTGGCCGGTGCCGCCGCCACTGGCGTTGCCGCCGTGGCCGGGACGACCGCGCAGGCCGCCACGCCCGAGGCCCGCGCGTTCTATGCCGATCCCGAAACCCCCGGCCTGCCGCAGATCGATATGGAGATCACCCCGGGCCGCACCGCCCTGGTGGTGACCGACCCGCAGATCGATTTCCTGTCCGAGGACGGCGTCACCTGGGGCGTGGTCGGCGAAAGCGTGACCGAACAGGGCACCGTCGACAATATCGAGCGCCTTTTTGCGGCTGCCAAATCGGCGGGCATGCCGGTCTTCATCTCGCCGCATTACTACTATCCGCACGATCACAAGTGGCATTTCGAGGGCACGCTGGAAAAGACCATGCATTCGATCGGCATGTTTGATCGCCCCGGTCCCTTGAACCTTGATGGGTTCGACGGGTCGGGCGCCGACTGGATGCCACAGTACAAGAAATACATCGAGGACGGCGAAACCGTTATCTGCTCGCCCCACAAGGTCTACAGCCCGGCGCAAAACGACCTGAACCTGCAACTGCGCAAGCGCGGCATCGACAAGGTGATCCTTGCGGGCATGTCCGCCAATCTCTGCACTCAGGCGCATCTGTATGAATTGCTGGAGCTGGGCTTTGAGGTCGCCGTGGTGCGCGACGCCACCGCCGGGGCCAAGGTGCCCGAAGGCGATGGATATCTCGCCGCTATCATCAATTTCCGAATGGTTGCCAACGGCGTCTGGTGGACAGACGACGCTGTGACCCGCATCGCTCGCGGCGCGTAAGCGGCGCAGCACTCCCAAACCCTGAACCCAACTTTAGAACAAAGGACCTGACCCATGACAAAACTTACGCTCACCGCCGTGCTCTCCGCGGCCCTGATCTCGCTCGCTCCGGCCGCCTTTGCCGCTGACGAATACAATGTGAACAACGGGCTGACCCTGACCGGTCACCCGCTGGGCATGCACGGCTTCGATCCCGTTTCGATGTTCGAGGCCGATGCGCCCGAGATTGGCGACGCGCAATTCACCTCGGAACACGATGGGGTGGATTACTACTTTGCCAACGCCGAGACCAAGGCCGCCTTCGACGCCGATCCCGCAGCCATGCTGCCGCAGTTCGGTGGTTTTTGCGCCTTTGGTGTCTATGCGGGCAAAAAGCTGGACGGCGACGTGCGCTATGCGGACATCGTCGACGGCAAGCTCTACCTGTTCGTGAACCAGTCTATCTTCGAGAAGTATCTCGAAGACCGCACCACGATCATTGACGGCGCCTTCGACAAATGGCCGGAGATCATGGCAACACCGGTGGGCGATCTCTGAGCCCTTTCCGGTGAACCAGGCCGGGCCGCCAAGTCCCATGGGCGGTCCGGCATCTCTTACATTGAACGGAGCCGCCGGGCTCGGGTATGGGCGGGTCACAAAGTCGTTCCGCGCCGATATCGCAATACTGGCTGAGCAGTTGTGGCAGGCGAAGCTGATCATGCAGATGACGGCTCGGCGCCGGAATAAAAGCACCTACATTCGATCAGGACGGGAGTCGGTGGATAGTGCGAAACGGCAATTTGAGTTGATCTGTACCGCGATTGCGA
>NZ_JBMPIX010000051.1:0-2500 GCF_049341065.1 Pacificoceanicola algae
TGGTTGCGGGGGTAGGATTTGAACCTACGACCTTCAGGTTATGAGCCTGACGAGCTACCGGGCTGCTCCACCCCGCGCCAATTTTCACACGCCGTTTTCTGTCTCGGTTTGTGAGTTATTTTCCATCGAAGAGAGATAAGTTGGTTTTTACTAGGTTTGGCGGTGACCTACTCTCCCACACCTTAAGATGCAGTACCATCGGCGCAAAGGCACTTAACGGCCGGGTTCGGAATGGAGCCGGGTGTTTTGCTCTCGCTATGACCACCAAACCAAGAAAAAACCATGATATTCCGTTGGGATGTCATGGTTTTAGCGGCAGGTGGCGGATTGCGATGCAATACGCGTTCCCGCACCCAAGTCAGTCCAGGCGGAACATCAATCAATCACTTCGTTTTTCAACGAAGGTGTTGTCCAAGCAAGTACGCTTTATGGAGCGTATGCTTATTGGATCTCAGGTAGCCAAGCCTGGCTATTACTGGATCAAATCAAGCCTATCGGGCAATTAGTACCAGTCAACTGAACGTATTACTACGCTTACATCTCTGGCCTATCGACGTGGTGGTCTTCCACGGCCCTCAGGGAGATCTTGTTTTGAAGGGGGCTTCCCGCTTAGATGCCTTCAGCGGTTATCCTGTCCGAACATAGCTACCCTGCACTGCTGCTGGCGCAACAACAGGTCCACCAGTGGTTCGTTCACCCCGGTCCTCTCGTACTAGGGGCAACTCTTCTCAAATCTCCTACACCCACGGCAGATAGGGACCGAACTGTCTCACGACGTTCTAAACCCAGCTCACGTACCTCTTTAAATGGCGAACAGCCATACCCTTGGGACCTGCTCCAGCCCCAGGATGAGATGAGCCGACATCGAGGTGCCAAACACTGCCGTCGATATGGACTCTTGGGCAGTATCAGCCTGTTATCCCCGGCGTACCTTTTATCCGTTGAGCGATGGCCCTCCCACTTGGGACCACCGGATCACTATGGCCGACTTTCGTCTCTGCTCGACTTGTCAGTCTTGCAGTCAGGCTGGCTTCTGCCATTGCACTCAACGAGCGATTTCCGACCGCTCTGAGCCAACCTTCGCGCGCCTCCGTTACGCTTTAGGAGGCGACCGCCCCAGTCAAACTACCCGCCACGCAGGGTCCCGGATCCAGATAATGGACCGCGGTTAGACATCAAACAGAACAAGGGTGGTATCTCAAGGGAGGCTCCACGCAAACTGGCGTCTGCGATTCAAAGCCTACCACCTATCCTGCACATGTTGTGTCTGATGCCAGTGCGAAGCTGTAGTGAAGGTGCACGGGGTCTTTCCGTCTAACCGCGGGTAGCCTGCATCTTGACAGGCAATTCAATTTCGCTGAGTCGATGTTGGAGACAGCGGGGAAGTCGTTACGCCATTCGTGCAGGTCGGAACTTACCCGACAAGGAATTTCGCTACCTTAGGACCGTTATAGTTACGGCCGCCGTTTACCTGGGCTTCAATTCAGAGCTTGCACCCCTCCTTTTAACCTTCAGGCACCGGGCAGGCGTCAGACCCTATACGTCGTCTTGCGACTTCGCAGAGCCCTGTGTTTTTAGTAAACAGTCGCCACCCCCTGGTTTGTGCCCCCAGCCCCTAGTTGCCTAGGAACCGGGCCTCCTTCTCGCGAACTTACGGAGGTATTTTGCCGAGTTCCTTCAACATCGTTCTCTCAAGCGCCTTGGTATACTCTACCAGTCCACCTGTGTCGGTTTAGGGTACGATCTCATGATGGAGCTATTTCCAGGGACCAATCAGCGGCCCACCCAATCCGTTAAGGGTGAACAACCTTCATGATCCGTCACTTCCATCTGGCCCAGGAATATTAACCTGGTTCCCATCGACTACGCCTTTCGGCCTCGCCTTAGGGGTCGGCTTACCCTGCTCAGATTAGCTTTAAGCAGGAACCCTTGGACTTTCGGCGAGAGTGTCTCTCACACTCTTTGTCGCTACTCATGTCATCATTCTCGCTAGTGATCTCTCCACCGGATCGCTCACGCGCCGGCTTCACAGAAAGATCTGGTCCTCCAATGCGCCCGAAGACGCTAAGGAGGAATAGATCTATGTCACACTACGCTCTGCTACCATGCCTTACGGCATCCTAAGCTTCGGCTCATGGCTTGAGCCCCGTTACATCTTCGCCGCAGGACAACTTGTTTAGACCAGTGAGCTGTTACGCTATCTTTAAAGGATGGCTGCTTCTAAGCCAACCTCCTGGTTGTTTTGGTCGTCCCACCTGCTTTCCCACTTAGCCATGAATTGGGGGCCTTAGCTGTAGGTCAGGGTTGTTTCCCTCTCCACTACGGACGTTAGCATCCGCAGTGTGTCTGCCATCTAGTACTCCCGGGTATTCGGAGTTTGGTTAGGATCAGTAAGCCTGTGGGGCCCCATTACCCATCCAGTGCTCTACCCCCCGGGGTATTCGGATGACGCTCTACCTAAATAGATTTCGCAGAGAACCAGCTATCTCCGAGTTTGATT
>NZ_JBMPIX010000052.1:0-6677 GCF_049341065.1 Pacificoceanicola algae
ATGACCTGGGAGACCAACACCGAGTACCTCCAGTTCGGCGCCCTCGGCTGGGGCAGCAAAACCGGCGAGGCGGGCTTCTCAAAAGTCTTCGACGGACAAATCTCCGATATCGTCATCACTGAAGGCGTCAAGACCCCGGCAGAGGTGGCCGAGATCCTGAATCCCACTGTTCCGGAGGTGCCAGATCCCTTGGTTGATCTGGTCTACAGCCAACTCGGTGCACTGGAGATTGCATCTGCCTCCGATGTGCTTGAGATCGCGCCTTCGGTGGACCTGAACCTTGCGTCGGGCACCATCGCCTTTAGCTTTGAAGCCGACAGCGTCGGCGGGCGCAAGGGTCTGGTGTCGAAGGACGCGAGCTATTACGCCGGGGGTGGCAACCACTTTGCCGCCTACATCGAGGACGGCGTGCTTAAGGTGCGGTTCCAAGACGGCTCCAGCGACCAGACCTTCGAGATCCCGGGGATCGAGGCGAACACCGTCTACGACGTGCAGTTCGACTTTGATGGCACCACGGTAAACGTTCTGCTGGACGGCGTGAACGTCGGCACGGCCGAGTTTGGCATGACCTGGGAGACCAACACCGAGTACCTCCAATTCGGCGCCCTTGGCTGGGGAAGCAAAACTGGCGAAGCCGGATTTGGCAATGTCTTCGACGGCACGATCACCGACATCGTCGTCACAGACGGGGTCAAAACTCCGGCCGAAGTGGCCGAGATCGTCACGGCGCAGTCTGCTGTCGACCCGGTGATCTATGATGCCTTCATCTACGGCGAAACTTCGAACACCGGTTCTGGTGAAGTCATGGACAGCGGTGACATCTCGCCATGGATGGATCTGTTCGGGGCAGAATTCGCGCTGCAAGCCGGCAGTGGTGAAACCGTCGATGCGCTCACCGAGACTAATGTGGAGGTGCAGTTCGATCTGTCCAGCCTGTTCACATTGGATCCTGAAACGGCAACAGACAGCCTGTTCTGACGCCTGTAGAAGCACGCGGGCATTGGTCCAAAAGCAACAAGGTCAAGCGGGGCATTCTCGCTTGGCCTTTTTCGTCCGGGCCGCGCGGTGAGATGGTGGTTTCGCCAGAAATTGCGCCCGCTTCAGAGGTTTTGCAAGACACGGGTGTAGATCATTTCCGCCGCCTGGCGAAGCTGACGCGCATAATGGCGAATGACGAAATACGGTGGCACCGTGATATCCTCTTTCAGGTCGATGACCGTCAGGTTGGCGCCAAAATCCTTGCCGGTCAGCATCTCGGCCACTTCGCGCGATTGCGGTGCAATGACATCCGAGGTTGCCAGAAGCGACTGAATGATCAGAAGGGATGAGCTGTTCATCACGCGCGGCGGGGTAGGGACGCCGCGATTGTGAAAGGCCAATTCGACCGCCTGCCGGATTGGCGATCCACGTTCCTGAATTGCCCAGTCAAACTCCAGCAAGTCGCCCAGACTGACGTTGGTATGACCGGCAAGCGGATGCATCTTGCGCACCAGCAATTGCACCACTTCCGATCTTGCCGGATGAACCAGAAAATCCTGACTACTCTGGCTGGCTGGAATGCGGGCAATCACAAAGTCAAAACGGCCTTCCTCCAGACCGCGCACCAGATCGGTTGACGGGCTGACTTCGATGGTGATGGACATATCCGGCGCTTCCTCCCGAATTTGCTGCACGACCGGCATCAAAATACCCACCGCCGGACCTGTAACCGTACCAATGCGCACCTCGCCCGACTGACCGGTGCTTAGGCCACGCACTTCTTTTTCCAGACTGTCGAGTTCTGAAAGCACCACCCGTGCATGACGCAGGAACGCCTCGCCGACCGAGGTCGGCTCCATGCCTTTCGGAGTGCGGGTGAAAAGCAGCGCCTCGACCTCGCGTTCAATCTCGGCCAGGATGCGCGAGGCGGCGGGCTGCGACATGGCCAGCGTGCTGGCGGCAATCTGAATTTGTCCGACCTCGGCGATCTTGAGGATCAGTCTGAGATGGGTCAGTTTGAGGCGGCGTATGAGGTCCATGACATAACATCAGGGATATACGGGCCGCGCACAATAGCATTTTACAGGTATGCCAAGGTTCCATAACCATGGGCGAGGGCCGTCAGGCTCAAATCAAACAGGTGCCGCACGCCCACACAGACGGGGGCCAGCCGCGCCGCTCGGGAGGTAGATATGAAACTCAGAACTATTCTGGCCACGGCAACCGCGGCCATCGCATTCGCGTCCGCAGCCTTTGCAGACGGCAGCGTCGGCATTGCCATGCCAACCAAATCTTCGGCGCGCTGGATCGCCGACGGCGACAACATGGTCAAAGAGCTGGAAAAGGCGGGTTATGAAGCCGATCTTCAGTATGCTGAAGACGATATCCCCAACCAGCTGGCGCAGATCGAAAACATGATCACCAAGGGCGTTGACGTGCTGGTCATCGCAGCCATCGATGGCACCACCTTGTCGAACGCGCTGGAAAACGCGGCTGCCTCGGGCATCCACGTCATCGCCTATGACCGCCTGATCCGCGACAGCGAAAACGTCGACTATTACGCGACTTTCGACAACTTCAAGGTTGGCGTGCAGCAGGCGTCCAGCTTGGTGAGCGGTCTGAAAGAGCGTTTTGGCGACGGCCCTTACAATGTTGAACTGTTTGGCGGCTCGCCGGACGACAACAACGCCTATTTCTTCTATAACGGCGCCATGTCAGTGCTTCAGCCGCTGATCGATGCGGGAACGGTCAACATCGCGTCGGGACAGATGGGCATGGACACCGTCGGCACGCTGCGCTGGGATGGTGCGGTCGCTCAGGCGCGCATGGATAACCTGTTGTCGGCATATTACACTGATCAGGACGTGCACGGTGTTCTGTCGCCCTACGATGGCCTGTCCATCGGCATCCTGTCCTCGCTCAAGGGTGTTGGCTATGGCTCTGGCGACATGAAGATGCCGATCGTTTCCGGTCAGGACGCCGAAGTGCAGTCGGTCAAGTCGATCCTCGCGGGCGAGCAATATTCGACCGTTTTCAAGGACACGCGCGAGCTGGCCAAGGTCACCGTCGGCATGGTTGACGCCCTGCTGGCTGGCGGCGAGCCGGAAATCAACGACACCGAGACCTATGACAACGGCATGAAGGTGGTTCCGTCCTACCTGCTCGAGCCGGTTTCGGTTGACGCGTCGAATTGGGAAGAGGTCCTGATCGGGTCCGGTTACTACACCGAAGACCAGATCAAGTAAGCCTTCCACTGACTTCACTCCCCGGCCTGTCCGTATCTTCCATGTGGGGATACGGGCGGGCCCCATATTTACAACGAAGGGGGCGCAATGACTCCGCTTCTTGAAATGCGCGCGATCACCAAAACCTTTCCGGGCGTCAAGGCGCTGGATCAGGTGAACCTGAAGGTGATGGATGGCGAAATCCACGCGATCTGCGGCGAAAACGGGGCTGGCAAGTCGACCTTGATGAAGGTCCTTTCCGGGGTCTATCCCGCCGGCAGCTATGACGGGGAAATCCATTACAGCGGTGATCTTGCCGAATTCCGCGACATCTCGGATTCGGAGGAAAAGGGCATCATCATCATCCACCAGGAGCTGGCTTTGGTCCCGCTTCTGTCGATTGCCGAAAATCTGTTTCTGGGCAATGAACGCGCGGCCAAAGGCGTGATCGACTGGCGCGAGACCTTCCAGCGTACCGAGGCGCTGTTGAAAAAGGTCGGCCTGAAAGAAGCGCCCGCCACGCGTATCGAACAGCTTGGCGTGGGTAAACAGCAACTGGTCGAGATCGCCAAGGCGCTGTCCAAAGAAGTCCGCCTTTTGATCCTGGACGAGCCGACAGCGGCGCTGTCTGAATCCGACAGTCAGGCGCTTTTGGACCTGATGCTGGAACTCAAATCACAGGGCGTTACCCAGATCATCATCAGCCACAAGCTGAACGAGGTGCGCCGCGTCGCCGATACGGTCACGGTAATCCGCGACGGCACCTCGGTGTCGACAATGAATTCCGCCTCGGGTGAAGTGACCGAGGATCGTATCGTGCGCGACATGGTGGGCCGCGATATGTCGGACCGCTATCCGCCGCGCCCGCGCAATCCCGGTGACGTGCTGATGGAGGTGAAAGACTGGAACGTCTGGCACCCCGATCATGCAGAGCGGCAGGTCATCACCGATGTGAATTTCACCGTCCGCAAGGGCGAGGTGGTCGGCATTGCAGGGCTTATGGGATCAGGCCGCACTGAACTGGCCATGTCAGTCTTTGGCCGCAGCTACGGGCGCAATATCTCGGGTCAGGTGCTGCTGGGCGGCAAACCGGCAGACGTGTCCGAGATTGACCGCGCGATCAAGGCGGGTCTGGCCTATGTCACCGAGGATCGCAAATCTCTGGGCCTCGTGCTGGAAGAGAATATCCAGACCAATATCACGCTGGCCAACCTTCAAGGCGTGTCCAGTGGCGGAGTGATCAACGAACGCGAAGAAACCTCGGTCGCTGAGAAGTATCGCAGCGCCATGAACATTCGCACGCCTTCGGTCTTTCAGAAGGTGATGAACCTTTCGGGCGGCAACCAGCAAAAGGTTGTGCTGTCGAAATGGCTGTTCGCAGGCCCCGAAGTGCTGATCCTTGATGAGCCCACCCGCGGCATCGACGTGGGCGCGAAATTCGAGATTTACGGCATCATCAATGAACTGGCCGCACAGGGGAAAGGGGTCGTCATGATCTCGTCCGAGATGCCCGAACTTCTGGGCATGTGCGACCGCATCTATGTCATGAACGAAGGCGAACTGGTTGGCGAACTCACTGCCGACGAGGCCAGCCAAGAGCGCATCATGTCGCTCATTGTTACGGAATAGGGAGGACCTGCGATGGAACAGGCACAAAGCGCGCAGGCCAAAGGCATGGCCTATTATTTCAAGCACCACATGCGGGAATACGGCCTGCTGATCGCGCTGATCGCGATCATGGTGTTCTTTCAGATCGTCACCGATGGCACGCTTTTGAAGTCAGTGAACATCACCAACCTGTTCTTGCAGAACAGTTATATCATCATCATGGCGCTGGGAATGCTTGTGGTGATCGTCTCGGGCAATATCGACCTGTCTGTCGGATCGGTCATGGGCTTTATCGGGGCCTTTGCGGCCGTCATGATCGTGGAATGGGATGTGCCGGTCTCGGTGACGATTGTCCTGTCGCTGGGCATGGGCATTCTCATCGGCGCGGCTCAGGGTTATTTCGTCGCCTATTGGAAAATCCCGTCGTTCATTGTGACTTTGGCGGGGATGCTGGTGTTCCGGGGCGCATCGCTCTGGCTGCTCGAAGGGCAATCGGTTGGCCCGTTCCCGAAGGCGTTCCAGATGCTGTCGACCGGCTTCGTGGGCGACATCTTTCCCAAGGCGATGACCACACCGCTGGCGGAGATGGCCGGCAGCCGAAATTTCAACGGATTGGCGATGTCCCTCGGCATCATCGCAGTTGTCATCATCGTCTACATCGGGCTCCGTGATCGTGCGCGTAATGTCAAATACGGCATCGAGGATGAACCCCAGTCCTTCTTTGTAGTCCGCAATATCATTGTCGCCATCGCGTTGCTTTTCGTGTCTTTCAAGCTTGCCACCTTCCGGGGGCTGCCGAATGTGCTGATCTCGATGGTCGTGCTGACGGTCATCTATGCCTTCCTGACAGCCAACACGACCATTGGCCGACGCATTTATGCCTTGGGGGGCAACGAGAAGGCCGCCAAATTGTCTGGCATCAAGACCGAGCGCCTGATGTTCCTCGCTTTCGTCAACATGGGACTCTTGGCTGCGCTGGCGGGGCTGATCTTTGCGGCGCGGCTGAACACCGCCACGCCCAAGGCCGGCTTTGCGGTTGAACTTGACGTGATTGCCGCTGTGTTCATCGGCGGAGCCTCCATGTCCGGCGGTTCGGGCAAGGTGATCGGTGCGGTCGTTGGCGCGTTCATCATGGGCGTGATGAACAACGGCATGTCCATTGTCGGCATCGGGATCGACTACCAACAGGTAATCAAAGGTCTGGTCCTGCTGGCTGCCGTGTTCTTCGACGTTTACAACAAGAACAAGCAGGGCTGACCGCTGCAACAAAGGGCCGCTGTCCGAACCGGGCAGCGGTCCTTGTTTTTTGCAAATTGCAAGTTTGACTGCAGTCCAGCCATGCCCGCTCTCTCGAATGTTTGAACTTTAGGAGAGAGCAATAGTCAGATTTGCGATCACGCAGATTCGTTGCAACCAAGTAGAAATGTCACCGGGTTTGCAAAGCAGAAGTGTCTCTAGGGGCTTAGGCTCAGGACTCATAGCCAATAAATTACGAGCGCCGCGAGCGCGATAGCTGAGACGAAGAAGTTGAGGCCGGCCCTTGCTGTCGCAGATAGCATGCAACTTGGTATTCATGTTGCCCTTGGTGCGGCCATTCAGGCGGCCACGCCCCCTTTTTTGCGCCCAGGCTGGACGCAGTGCAATGGGCTTTCAGGTAGGTGGCGTCCCTTGCCCGGCAGGGCAGTTCCGAAGGAAGAGTCCCGAGAAGGATCATCACTGTCTTTTTCTCGCCGTGCTGAGCGGCCAGGCCAGCCATCATCTGCGCAAAAATGCCCTGTTCGTGGCAGCACTCGGACCATGTATGGATGGCTCCCGCGGGGCAAGGGTTGATCGGTTGGTTCTGGCGTTTGGTCGGGTGCGGCCATG
>NZ_JBMPIX010000053.1:0-6408 GCF_049341065.1 Pacificoceanicola algae
ATCGCTCATGTCACCGCTCCAGTTTTGGAAGCGTGAATCACGCGGCGCCACAGAAATCAATGCATCCTGACCCTAGCTGAGCCGCAAAGTTGTCTCTTTAAAAATTTGACCGGTTTATAAATCAGAACCAATTCATAATGCCACGGCCAAATGCACCTGCTGCTCTTCAAAAAGAACTGTTGCAATCCAATTGATCATACTAAAAGGGAGGCATGATTGGAATTGTTATCCTGACATTTCGCTCCAGTGACGTGATTGAGGCCTGCCTTGACAGTCTACCTTTTGACACCGAACCGGGCCTACGCGTCGTGTTGTGCGATAATGCATCTGATGATGACACGGTGGGGATAATTCGGACATGGGCCGGAACGACGGGGCGAAATCTGGAGGAGCATTACGTCGGCTCCCCCAAGATGCGTGCTGATACAGGCCCTTTGACCCTTTTGCATACCGGGGGCAACCTTGGCTTTGCCGGGGGCGTGAATATCGGCCTGATACATCTGTTGCGCGACCCGGATATCGACCTATTCTGGATCCTGAATCCCGATTGTGAAGTGACTCCGGGGGCCGCAGCGGCCTACCGGGAGAGGGCTGCCAAAGCTGCCCCCTTTGCTTTGATGGGGGGACGAATTTGCTATCGCGAAGCGCCCGGTCTAATCCAATCCGATGGTGGGCGGGTGTATCGCTGGTCCGGCATATGCAGCAATATCAACCAGAATCTTATGCCCGATGCGGCAGTTTTTCCGCCGGAAGAAAGCCTCGATTTCATCTCGGGCGCGAATATGGTGGCCTCGCGCCTTTTCATCGAACGCACCGGCCCCATGGTCGAGGACTATTTCCTCTACTACGAGGAAATTGACTGGGCGTCCCGCCGAGGGGATTTGCCATTGCTGTTTTGCCCCGAAGCGACGGTGTATCACGTGGGCGGAACAACGATCGGAACGGGGTCCGCCAATAGACGCCCTTCGCCATTCGCGAATTTCTTCAACTACCGAAATCGGATGCGTTATATGTGGCGCTTCCACCGCAGTCGGTTGCCGACGGCCTGGGCTCTATCGATGTTACGAGTGGGCAAGCTGGCTGCAATCGGAGCTTGGGACGAAGCATGGGCGGCCTTCGCAGGGTTGCACGGATTGCCGCCCCCCGCAGGCGTCCGCTATGTCATTGCGCCCGTAGATCACGATCGCGCCTTCAAATTGAAAGACCGCACGCGATGACGCGAGTGTCGATCCTGAACTTCCACGGAATAGGCACTCCCCATGACGGAGTTGATTCCAGTGAGGCGCGATATTGGATAAGTGCCGAGCGGTTCTGCAGTGTTCTTAACCGCGTGGCCGCTCAACGGGAACACGGGCGCCGGATCCTGCTCACTTTCGATGATGGCAATCGGTCGGATATAGATATCGGCGTACCAGAATTGCGCGCCAGGGGCCTCAACGCGCATTTTTTCATGTTAACAGGGCGTTGTGATAACCCCCATTACCTATCCGCCGAGGATATGCGTGCCCTGGCGACCGGGGAAATGCGCGTGGGACTCCATGGCCGTGACCATCTGGATTGGCGCCGCCTTGATCCTCCTGCGCTAGACGTTGATATCCGCGACGCCCAAATAACGCTTGCCGAGATTATAGGGCAGCCGGTCAAAAGCGTCGCAATCCCCTTTGGCGGCTATAACAGGCGGGTCGTGAAGTATCTAAAAGCTTTGGGTTTTGCCGAGATTTATACCAGCGACGGCAGCCACACCTCTGACAGACACCGCCTGCGCCATCGCCTGTCGATCCGCAAGGATATGACCGATGCAGAGGTAGACACCTTCCTTGAAGGCGTTGAGGATAACTGGCGTCCGCGGCTGATCCGCGGAGCAAAAAGTTTTTTGAAAGAACATTTCATTTAAAAGATCGGCGAGACTGCCATGAACTTAAAAGCATCACTATCAAACCTGTGGCGCCGGATCATGCTGCGCGGCACGACCTTTGGCGGGAAGTACCGCAAAGTGCAGATGCTCTATATACTCGAAAACCCTTGGGAGATGGACAGCCCCAAAGAACAGCATCGCTTCCGCGAAACCTTGGCCCATCTCAGCAGCCTGGATACCCCGTTCCATACAATCTTGGAATTGGGGTGTGGCGAGGGCCATCAGAGCTTGCATTTACAAACCATCTGCACGCAGGTTTTCGGCGTTGATATCAGCGATATGGCTGTCCGCCGTGCAAGAGAGCGCTGTCCTGACGGTCAGTTTTCCGCCATTCCCCTGGAACAAATCGACAGTGCGTTCGAGGGGCAGCATTTTGATATGATCACGGCATGTGAAGTGCTCTACTACGCTGTGGACATAACCGAGAGCCTCAAAGTTCTCCAATCGCGCGCGGAGCGGATTTATGTTTCGAACTTCGAGTCTAGGGCTGCGAAGCTAAGGCATCATTTTCAGGGCGATGGCTGGCGTAGCCTTGAACCGATCAGGTTTGAAGACACCGTTTGGGAATGCGCAGTGTGGGAAGCACCCCATCTACGCCTATCCTAGACCGGATGCACTTGGTCCCAATCATGGTCAGCCTTGGTGAAATGCCAGTCGTCCAGAAAGCTTGCCAACTCATCGCGCAAAACTGGATCAGTACAGACCACAGTGGGGCGCATCGTACGGGTCCGTAAAAACCCGGCCCGCCGTAGCGCCTGTTGCCAAGCGGGATGACTGGCCGCTGCTTCCAGATAATCGCTCTCAGGGGCCAAAACTGCCACAGCGTGCGCCAGCAACGCGTCCAAAGTCGCCGGATCATCGGGCAGCGCGAAGGCATCCGCCACAACTCCCAACGGCAGTTCTTCTGGCTCGCCGACGCGCGTCACGAGGTAGCCCGCCAAGGCATCCCCACGGTAAAGCAAGAACCGCCGGTAGGTCAGGCCCGGGCAATCGACAAAACGCCAGTTTAAGAACTGAGCCGACCGTTCAAAGACCACTGGGAAATGGGGACGGGCCTGTTGCCACAGGGTATCAATCTCATCTGGGAAAAGAGAGACCTCACGAATGGCGGTGGCATCTGTGCCTGCGGACGGTTTGGGCGCGCTTAGGCGTCGGGCTTTGGCTGTCGCCCGCCCCAGTGCCGCAACGATCCACGGCCCAATTTCTGTTGAGACAAATGCCCTGAGCAACCGTCGTCGGCCGAGAGACCCGAATTGTGATTTATATTTCAGAAACCGCGCGACTGTGCGCCCCGACAGTCCGTGGGGTAGGATGAATTGCCCCACGGGTCCCAGGGTCAGGCAACCGGCCCGCTCCGCCACCCGCCGCGTTGCCGCCGCCATCGTCAGAGTGACCAATACCTTCCGTTCGACTATGACACGGTCGTGGATGCGGTGGCTCAGGCCGCGACCGCGGGCCTCAGGATGGACCATGACGTCCACTATCCAACTCGCTGGGACAGCCCGGCCGCCAACCCACAGGGCGCCGTCCTGCACTGCAATAGTCCCGATAATACGTCCTCCATCCTCGGCCAGCCAAATGGTCGGATCGGCCGTCGTATCGGCTTTGAAGGGCGTGTCTTCAAATTGCCAGTGATGCCGGGCGCGATCCTTGTAGGGCGCCCCGGCACCATAGGTTTCCCCCACGAATTGCAGCAGGGCCGGCATATCTTCTTGGGTGGCGCGACGCACTGCGGGTGCTTCATTTTCGGGGGTCATCTTCATCGCTTACTTAGGGTGCCTCATAACAAATGTGTCGCTGGTTAAATCGCTGTTATTTCGTCCAAATAATCTTGGGCTCCTCGGCGAAATTGGGGCTCAATTCCACTTAGCCGTCTGACTTGTGTAATCCACTTTGAAAGTTAGTGCATGATCGGGCTGAGGTCCATCGGGACGATGGCTGCCTTCGGCCCGGTTCGTGAAAGTCCCGGTATGTACGTTTGACCGAACCGCATTTGCGCCTGCCACGTGGCCGGTGCAGCGGATGCGAGCTTGCTTGTTACGAGGTCTCTGGCAAGGAAGGTTTTCGATGCCGCCTGTCTTCCGCTCAATACGTCTGGCCCTCATGAGACGATGGCCCGGCATGGGACAATGATATTGAGTTCGTTTGTTGGCCGATGCTGCGTAAAATTCCGTCGACGCAACTTGAGTTGTTTCCGGACATCTGGTCAGTCGTGACAAACGCACCGACGTCCCCTTGGCCCATCCCCTGCCAGCGCCAATCGCACAAATTCAAGATTATGATATAAGGATGGTATGAGCTTTTCTCAGCCAATGAGAAAGTTATCCGATCTCTGATACCCTTAGCAATGAAATTTGGGCCAAAGGACGTCGGGAAGATGGGTTTGACACGGACTAATTCACTCACAAGCTGCTGAAATGGGCTGAAAAGCTTCTCCAAACCGAACGTGGAAAACATCGGCACTTGGCTTGCTCTTACCAAAACCGGAAAGGTCCTGCGTCAGTCAGGTTTGGCCAGACGAGATTCCCCGCTGGCCAAACTTTTTCAAGTGCGTACTTGATAATCCTGCCAAATTTAAGTGGCAGTTTGTACCCGTTGCAGCTTGATCCTCAATGGAACAGATCGTTGTTGATGGCGAGATCGCCAGAAGCGAAATCCGAGAAGCTACGTTCGTAAAGTTGCAGCACTTCTGCCGCGTCCGCAATTTGCGTTGCGGCGTCGTCAACGGCTGCTACGAATGCCGTCCTGAACTCCGAGTCGAACGTAATGCCGTCGTTCCAAACGGCCAGATCGACAGTGTCATCACGCGTTGACGATACATCGGAACCCGCTGCGTCGAAAAATACGAAAATGTCATCAGGCTGCTGGGACGTGAACGATTCAGACGACGCCGTTCCCGTGAGCTTGTTTGAATTGCCGCCACCGGGACCACTTGGTCCCCAACACCAGACGGTCATTGTTTGGCCTGACCCGCCTTTGGTGGATCCTGTGGTATCTGTCGATCCGGTGGTGTCGGTCGATCCGGTCGATCCAGTGGTATCGGTCGAGCCGGTCGAGCCTGTTGTGTCGGTCGAGCCGGTTGAGCCGGTGCTTCCTGTCGATCCGGTGGTGTCGGTCGATCCGGTTGAGCCGTTCAGGATTGCGATCCACTCGTAGGCGCCAAGCCCGTCGCCGAGGCTGCCGACAGGGGTGAAGTCATCGATCGTGGCGCCGCTGCCGCCGACAGAGGCATAGACATCGCTGTAGTGGTTGGGGGCATTCGGGTCTTCCCACTGCAGGAAGAGGTTTCCGTTCACCGTGCCGGTGCCGACCTGATCAACGATCCCGTCGACGATGTTGTCCTGCACCGTGTAGCTGCCCGCGACCGAGACGATGCGGATCTGGGCATTGTCCCACTTGGTGATATCGGTCGTCGACAGCACCGTGTTGTTGACGATGTTGATATTGCCGCCGGTCCCCGCGGTGCTCTGGATGTAGATCCCGTTCACGGTGTTGGTGTGGATGATGTTCTGCTCGATCAGGAAGTCGCTGTAGGCGCCGTCCTTGATGAAAATCCCCTGAACGACGGCGGTGCTGTCGCGCGGCGATTCATCGAGCAGCATGACGTTGCCGCGGATCACGACCCCCGAGGAGCTGCCCTGGAACTGGATAAAGTCGTTGTGAACGGCGGGATCGGGGTTCTCGTAGATGGTCGCGCCGATGTTGCCTTCGATCAGCGTGTCGGTGACGCCGCCGAATTTCATGCTGTCGCCGCCCATATACTCGAACTGATTGTCCGCGACGATCAGGCCAGTCGAACCGAAGAAGACTGCGCCATTGCTGGTGTCATGGATGTAGTTGTTCTCGACGGTGATGTCGCTCGAGCCGGAGGCTACGCGCAACCCGTAGGCGCCGTCGAAATTACCGTCCTTGACGCCGTTGATCTCGCTGTTGATGAAGGAGATGTCTGAGCTGCCGCCGGTGATGTCCACCAGGGCGGTGTACCGCGGCCCATCGGTGGGGCTGTCAACGTGGAGCCCGTCGAAGGTGATGTTCGAGCTGCCTGTAATCGTCAGCGTATCGAACTTGGCCCCAAGCGGTGTTTCCGAGGTGACGGTGACATTCGAGGGCACGTCGATGCCACTGATCGTCACGCTGCCGTAGGCGCCATCCTTGAGAATGATGGTTTCTCCGCCGGTCGCGGCTTTCAGCGCAGCGATCAGACCGTCTGCGGTGGCGACGGTGATCGTACCTCCGCCAGAGCCGGTGGGCGCAGTTGTCGTCGTGTCCGGTGTGGTGGTCGTGGTGTCCGTCGGTGTGGTGGTGGTTCCGGTGTCAGTTGGGGCTGTTGGATTGATCATCTCAGCCACTTCTGCCGGGGTCTTGACGCCTTCAGTGACGACGATGTCGGAGATCTTGCCGTCGAAGACATTGCCAAAGCCCGCCTCGCCGGTTTTGCTGCCCCAGCCGAGGGCGCCGAACTGGAGGTACTCGGTGTTGGTCTCCCAGGTCAT
>NZ_JBMPIX010000054.1:0-6103 GCF_049341065.1 Pacificoceanicola algae
CATTCTTGGCATGGGCCAAAAAGCTGGAGCCACTGCGATGAACACAGAACAGCAAATGCCGATTGGGAAGGTTGTCCAACGTAGTATCCCGGCAATTTTAGAATATTGCGAGACACAAGATCCAACCGAGTTTTCCCGTCTTCAAGATGCGCGATATTCGAAGGATACTTTCGACGTTAACTACCCATTTTGTCAGCCAATTACAAAAATCGGGCCTGATCAAAGTAGGCGCTTCTGGGTGAAGAGATACTCTGTTAATGACGTCACTGTCCGTGTCACCAGTCAGTGGTTTAACCCACCGACCAGCAACAGCCTTCCACTGTTCCTAACATACTTGGAACAGCGGGGCCTTTTGGCACAAATCAGCTCACATTCAGAGCGGGCACCGGGTGTCGCTTCAGTCAAAAATGGGAGCAAACTTAGCCCCAACCCAAAGCACCGTAACGCGATCGGAAATGCGCAAAACCTCTTTGTCCGCTACCTTTTGTCAAGCGTCTCCGATGACGACTTCAGCGCTGAAGACTGGCAAGGTACCGTTGAGAGCTTTGGCAACCGCTGCGCCTATTGTGGCTCAAAGGAAGCATTGAGCATGGATCACGTAGTGCCGCTGAACAAAACAGCGCTCGGCCTGCACTGCCTTGGCAACCTTGTCCCTGCTTGCCGCTCCTGCAATGCAAAGAAATCAGCCAAGGATTTCCGTGAATTTCTAGCCGGTGATGCGGGGAAAGTTGCAGCTATCGAGGCTCATATGGAAAAGCACGGATACACGCCAGCGCAGGACGCTCTGGCGCTCCGAAAAGTCATTGACCTCGCCCATCAAGACGTCCGAGCAATGGCAGATCGCTATGTTATAATCCTCCAAGCAACGTTGCAGCAAAAGGGCAGTTAGCAGTCAGCCCAAAAAACGCGCCCAGAACCCCTTCTTTCGCGCGGTCTGATCCTCGATCAATGCCGTGATCTTCTGCGCCTGGTCTTTCCAGTTGTCACGGTCGGCGCGGGTTTCTTCCAGCATCTCCCGCAGCAGTTCAACTTCGCGCTCTAACGCGCTGGTTTCAGGCGGGGTTTCATTCCCTAACATTGGTGAGGTTACGTCACTTTCACCTGAAACCGCAGGCCAGACCCGAAAAAGCTCTGACGCTTCAATGATCCACCCGCCACCCTCGCGCGGCGCGGCGGATAATTTTCCTTTTTTTATAGCTCTTGTGATTGTTGGAACACTCTTCCCAACCTTCTTTGCGGCCTGTGACGCAGACAGTGACATACCCGTTACCCTATCCCTTTCACATCGTAACATTTTTAGTTTTTGGAAGGGTAACACCTTTATGCCCCCCATAAAAGGTTGAGGCATGATCTGCGCAGCTCACGACATGGCTTGAGAGTGTTCACGCAGATGCGCTGCCGCCTGCTCACGAGTGATTTTTCCCTGACCGAGCTGTTCCATCATCTCGGCATGTTCAACACCTTTGGTCGCTTGGAGCTGGAACCCGTTTTGCTCAAGGAAATCGACGGCCACGTAAAACGCCGTGCGCTTGTTCCCATCCACAAAAGCATGGTTGCGGGAAATCGCCTCGGCATAGCTGGCAGCAAGCTGGAACGTGTCCGTTTCGCCGTAGGCGTACTGGTTCTGCGGTCGCGCCAAGGCGGACTCTAGCAAAGCAGCGTCCCGCAGCCCCGATGCACCGCCTGCCATCTCGATCACAGCCTCATGGATGAACTCAACCTGCTGGCGCGTTACCCATTTGGGTTCCGTCATCTATTCGCCAGTTCCATGATGGTGTTGCGATGACGCTCAAGGCCGCGCGCAATGCGTTCCTTGTCACTGTCGCTGATACCCTCTGTTACCCCCGTCAAACGACGGTATTCCTCAGCTGACAGCAGCACCAAACGGTCGCGCTGGTGGCTGGTGATGATCACAGGTTCACTCATCGCGGCATCGCTGAAAGCGCCGATGTTGTTCTTAAATTCTGTTGCGGTCACACGGGTCATTTGGACATCCTTTCGCTCAAGCACAATATAGACAAAATGTCCAATTTGTCCACTGAAATTTGCAGACGGCGGTACCCGACCGCCCCATATGGCGGGGAGGGCGCAGGCTTAGACGCTGCGCTCGGCCAGTTCCTTCAGCTCGTCAGAAATCTTAAGCTCCAGCGTGCTGCGCCGACCGTCAGCCATGAGCGCAACCTCGTCTGCAAAATCGAGCACCATGCCAGCCAGGTGCCAGATCTCCGCATGGTCCGCCTCGCTGAAGGGAATGGCTTGCCCTCGGTTCTTGGCGTCGTTCATCCGCCTAGCGATCTGCGAAACGTTGTTGCCAACTCTGTTGAGCGCGCCCTTCATGGCATGCAGCGCCTCGGCCAGCTCGGCATCCGGCGCAGCCATACCACCCACATTCCGGATGACATTGCGCAACGCCTCACTCCGGTTCCGGACGCCCGCTTCTTTCAGCTTTTCATCGAACAGCGCGAGGTCCGCAGGCGACACACGACAGACCACCGTTTCGGTCCTGCTACCCCGCTCGATCTGTATCTCCCGCATGAACTGCGCACAGCGATAGACCGTGCGAACGGTGACGCCATACTCCCGTGCCAAAACGTCCGGGCGGACGCCTTCGCGCATCTTTTTGGCGATGGATTGGCGGGTTGTGTGATCGAGTCTACGGGTCATTTGTCACAAATGTCATACGTTGCTATTTCCTGCCACCCTCACACAACCGAAATCAAGCTTTCTAAGGCCAACCCTGCCAAGGGGGCATAAAACCGCCTGACAGCGCTGTGAGGGGCTCTGAGAGCCCTTCAGGGCGTGTTGCATCAACAAGGGCAGCACCCGAACGCATGGTCAACGATTTCTAAAGCGCTCATCGGCACAAAGATGTGCTGAACAAACAACCTGGCGCGCGCAATGACTCTGATCGACCCGCAAGAATATCGGGAAGCCTTTGTGCAATATTTGCGCAAGGGAACACCGATCCGGTTTGAGACGAAGAACACTCAGCCAACCACGCATTACATCTGGCGGACACGGCGCGACGGCAAAGTGCGCTCGTCTCATGCTGAGCGCGAAGGCCAGGTTTTCTCATGGGACGATCCACCAGAAGGTGGCCACCCTGGGGAAGATTATGGATGCCGCTGCACGGCAGAACCATACCTCCCACAGACCTCGGAATTCATGGAAATCTCCTTGCAGGGCGTTTCAGGCGGCGGTGCCGCTTGGAGTAGCAGGGATTTTGTGAACCACTACTACCGCGGAAACGGTAGAAGCGTCACCGTACGCGAGACCGGCCATCTTTCCGCAATCGTTGAGGAGTACATGGCTCAGGTGAAGAGCAAGCTGAAAGACCAAGTTGCCAGAGAAGCTCGAAAGAAACGCGATGGCAGTTTCACTGACACGTTTTACAACAGCTATGGCATGACCGGTGTCGTTTTCAGTATCGGTGATACGGTGATCGGCGGCGAATTTTCAGGGAACGTAGAAGAACAGCATGGTGTCCTGAGCGTGGAAGGCTCGTTTGATTTCTATTTGAGGGACGAATTTGCCGACCCTGCCGACATAGGCATTGAGGTCATTGAGCCGGGCGAGACAATCTTTGAGAACATCCACAGACCCCTCGATAATTACCTCAGGGGCCGTACCGGCCTTCCACCGCGTGGCCCCCAACGGCTTGGGGTTCAAACCGGTGAACCGTATTCGATAACTGACGATTGGTCAGGGACGCTGAGCGGGCAAATCTACTTGGATCCTGCGCGAAGCGCCTATGGATAGACTCGGCTCCCTTTTGGTAATCGGAACGCTCTCTGTGGTTCTTGCATTGGGTTTCTATTGGGGAGTTCCGACGCACTGCGTGCAACTTCCCAATGGTTTGAACATCGGCAAACAAGCTCTGATTGATCTGAACCGACCATATTTCAGACCAGATATCGTTCCCAAGTTTGACAACGGTCAATCGCTGCTACCCGGAGACGCATGGCCGTTCTACGCCACAGAAACAACAGTTCACGGGCTCGCGCTAGAAGCCGATCCTGAAGATGATTTCTGGTTCGCATGGCGCGAAGACACAGGTTTGGTTCTCAAAGCTGAAGATCCTGCACTTTACGAAAAACTCGTCTCAGAAGCTGGTGCACAGATGGGAAACAAGGGGATCAATGTCGTAGGTTCTCATATGGTGATGATGCAGCTGCAAAGACGACCTGAATATGCCAATCAAACCTGTCGGACGCGGTGGATAGTCGTTGGTACAGGGCATCTTTAGTTTGCGGTCAGCCCAACTGTCATTTCGTCAGGATGAGTGGCCAGACGGGCTAACCTATCTGGAAAACTACATCTCGGAGGACGAAGCCGACAGGCTCGTCCAGGACATCGACGCGGCTCCCTGGCGCGCCGATCTGAAGCGGCGTGTTCAGCACTACGGCTATCGCTACGACTACAAAGCGCGGCAGGCCAGGCGGGAAGACTATCTCGGCCCGCTGCCTGAGTTGCTCCAACAGCTGGCAGAACGGCTGACAATCGAAGGCTATTTTCAGCTTGTACCAGACCAAGTCATCATCAACGAATATCAGCCCGGACAGGGCATCTCTGCCCATATCGACTGCCAACCCTGCTTTGGAGAAACAATCGCCTCTGTGAGCCTTCTCTCGGCCTGTGTGATGCAGTTTGCCTCCCAGACCCGTTCTCAGCAAATGGAGCTACACCTCCAATCTGCGAGTCTACTGGTTTTGAGTAGTGACGCTCGCCATCTGTGGACCCATGCTATCCCCGTAAGGAAAACGGATGTCTTTGAGGGGCAGAAGCATTTCCGTTCTCGGCGTCTTTCACTGACATTTCGAACGATGAAGTTCAAAAACCCCTAGTGTTAATAGTGTTACCTACGGAGTATGTTACCAGCCTCAAAAATGGCTCTAACTCTTTGTCTATGAAAGCGAAAACTATCCACAGGGTTCCGAAAGGCGCGAATCTGGGTTCCGAAAGGCGCGAATCTGGGTTCCGAAAGGCGCGAATGCTGATCGGTTCCTGATAGCGCGAATTTTGGGTTCCTGATGGCGCGAATCTGAGCTATGTCTTGATCATGGCCTTGCTCCCCGACCGACACCCTCAAAAAGACTTCTTCATCCTCGACATTGCGGACGTGGTTCCGAAGGATGACACCTCGACCATGGAGCATCCGATTTTCTCCCTGGCGACCAAACCAGACATGCGCCACCTCCACTATCAGAATGGCGAGAATACCCTCAAAATCGTCCCTTCCGGCAACGGCTTACCAACCATCTTCGACAAGGATATTCTGATCTTCTGCATCAGCCAGTTGATGCACAAAAAGAACCGGGGCGAAAAAATCGGCAAGCGCGTCCGCTTCTCGGCCCGCGAGCTGATGATTGCCACCAACCGGCGCACCGACGACAAGAGTTACAAGAGGCTGGAAGCTGCGTTTCAAAGGCTGATCGGCACAACGTTCACCACCAACATTGCCAACGGCGACTACGAGGAAACACGGATATTCACCCTGCTGGAGTCTGGCAGCGGCTTCGTGGTCAAACGTAAAACCCGACGCCTCGACTATTGTGAGGTGATCCTCTCCGACTGGTTCATGGCCGCGATTGAAAGCAACGCTGTCGTAAGTATTTCAGAGGGCTATTTTCGCCTGCGCCGTCCGCTTGAGCGGCGCATTTATGAGATCGCCCGCAAGCACTGCGGCAACCAAAAAAAGTGGCATATCCGGTTGTCAAAGCTGCAAGAAAAGACTGGTAGCAACGCCCCGCTCAAGAAATTCCGGCTCAACATTCGGCAGATCATCGAAGACGACGAAACACCCTTCTACCGCATGGAACTCACGGACGATGACCTTGTCGTCTTCCGCCCTCGGACGACCCAGACCACGCTCGCGCCATCCATCACCCTGCCGGAATGGGCAGAAGACAAGGCCCGCGCCATCGCAAGGGAGAAGAGCCGAGATTACTATGCCATGCGAACTGATTGGCTGACGTTCGCCCAATCGGAAACCGCCAAAGGAAACCCACCCCAGAATACAGGCGCCGCATTCTTGGCATGGGCCAAAAAGCTGGAGCCACTGCGATGAACACAGAACAGCAAATGCCGATTGGGAAGGTTGTCC
>NZ_JBMPIX010000055.1:0-5976 GCF_049341065.1 Pacificoceanicola algae
GAACGGTGCGCGTGCCGCCCGCCTCTGCCGAGGGCGGTTTGCTTGGCAAATGCGTCGCAGAGCCACCGGTCAGATACGCCCAGCAAGGCCTTCAGGCGACGCTTCAGGAGTGCGTGGTCAAGGTTGTCGAAGAAGCTGCTGACGTCGAAAGCCAGTATCGTGACAGGGGCATGGGTCTCGGCATACGCAAACACCTCTGCCGAGAAATCGTAGTTGCCGCGTCCGAGGGCACGATAGGCCAGAACGCTGTTGGACAGATCATCGGCGTCATAAAGGGCGTCCAGCAACTTGTTAATCTCACTGGCATAGTAGGAAAGTATGCAGGCGTCCCGATGGGATGCATACTTGATTGGGCGATCTTTCGAGGTGATCGTCCGGGTGCCGGTCTTCGGGCACTTCTTGTAGCGTTTTTCTGATTTGGTGTAGTGCAGGAGAGGGAGGAAAGAGTGCTTGAGCACGAAGCCCGGGTCCATCACCTTGCTGGCGAACTTCTCGCCTACGGGCAGATCGAAATGGCGGTAGCCTCTGGACTTAAACCAATCGAGCGACATTGAACCTCCTTGTCGCAGAGTTCGGAGGACTGGCCCTGACCCGGGGCTCCGGTTTTCAGGCCGGGCGTCCCCCGAACGCACGCCACCTTCTGTCAGCGTATACGTTCAGCGTGTCTTCTCCGAACGCCTCGCAGACACGGGTCTCGAAACGCGAGGTGGTATAATGTAACCGTGGAGGTCCGAGCGATGCTTAGTGTCTCATTCAGTCTGGCTCTGGTCGCGGCGATGCTGTTCGGCATCGTGCTGCCAGGTCACCATAAAGAGGTTGACAAGTTCAACGGCCAAACCCGTGAGCCAATTCCCGCGGGCGAATTTGATTTAGTAAGCGGATTCCCGCTATTCAAGGCCGCGAGGTCCATTTTCTGAAAACTTGGACAGCATCCGTTAGCTGGGCCTTCTCCGGCCCTTACGTGGACGAAGCATGAATGACTGCTCTGGGCCGGTCGCTACGTTCCGCCAGGAAGGGCGGACAACCGACCTTTGCTGCAAGCGTGCGGTAAAAGCTTGCAGAGGCAAGAGCGGTCATTGAACGCTGTGCGCTCATCAGACTTCCGTCGCGCCCGTGAACAACAGGTACGGGACACCTGCCGCAGTCGGCACTTTGGCCAGTGCATGACTCTTCGGTCGTCCGGAGAAAGTTCATCTTCATCAATTCACCGCTATCTCAATTGTCGATCAGAACCCCTGTCGTTTCAGCTCTTCCGCTATCCGGTGTCGCGCCTCTTCGTTGCGGATCGGGAAGGCCGCAAAGTACTGAGCGGCGGAGGCATCCGGTTTGCGCCGACATGCGTCCTGTCGCCAGCGGTGGGCCTGTTGGTAGCGACCGTCCAGCCCGTTGGCCACTGCCGCCACCATCGAGATGAGGTAATGTGCGCCGGGCGTGGAGGCTGCACGGTCGCCGAGCCGGGCAGCCGCCCGCGTATCTCCGACCTGAATCAGCGCCTGCGCACGGACGCCGTGAATTCCGTAGAGCAGCGGGTCCAGCGGGCTGAGCAGGAGTGCGGCATCGAGCCCCGCGTTCACTGTGTTGATGTCGCCGGTCATCAGGGCCGTGAAGGCGCTCGCGTAGAAGCCTTGAGCGTAATTTGGATTGAGCTCGATCGCACGATCGAACCAACCCTTGGCGATCTCGGGCTGTTCGGTAAGCCAATAGGATCGGCCCATGGTGTAATGGGTGAACGGGTCCATCGGATCCAGTTCTATACCACGCTCGGCATGGCGTCTTGCCGCGGTGGCCGCCTCCTGGTCATTCGGTCCGAGATGCAGAAATGCGTCGATGAATCGAGTGAACGACAAGCCGGCATGTGCGCGGGCAAATCGTGGGTCGAGGTCGATCGCGCGCTCGAAATGTCCCTTTGCGACCTGATTTGCGTCGGGCGTGAACCGGTAAAGCTGGGTTAGCCCGAGGTGAAAGGTCTTCCAGGCATCCAGCCGGTCTGAGCCGGTTTGCGATGCAAGTCGAACCTCGTTCTGCGGCACGTGCATGTCGAGCGCCGTCACCACGTGAGCGACGACCCGCTGCCGCAAGTCCTCGATCCCGTCCATCGGGGCGGTCAGCCGGTCGCCCCAAATCACCTCGCCGCGGCTGGCATCGGCCAGCTCGATGACCACGGAGACCGTGCCGGCCAGACTTTCTATCACACCTGTCATGACATAGCCTGCCCCCAGCGCCGTACCGACCAGGTCGAGGCTGCCATGTCCTTCGCGAAACCGGAACGACGATCCGCGTGCGATTACCGCCAACCAGCGCAGGCGCGAAAGCCCCTGTATTATCTCATGCGGAATAGCTTCCGCCAGAATCGAGACTTCGGGCGACGCGCCGAGCGGCCGGAAGGGCAGTACCGCAACCGATGGGCGGGACATATCGGCGCCGGTTTCACTTTCCGAAGACAGGGTGTGGACAGGCTGGGCTAAGCTGGTTTCCTTGACCTCGGCCACGAACCGGAAGCCCTTGCCGTGGATCGTGCGGATGACGGCCTGCGCGCCGCCATCATCGCCGAGCGCCTGTCGCGCCGACCGGATTCGGCTGGCGATGCTGGCGTCTGACGCGACGCGGCCTGGCCAAACGGCTCTGGCAATCTCCTCCTTGCTGACCATTCGGCCGCGATTTCGTAGGAGATGGATGATCAGTGCCAAGACCTGAGGTTCGGCATGCACAACGTCACCCTTGTGGGTGAGTTCGAACAGGTCCGGGTCGAGCCGGTGATCACCGAAAAGCCAAGCCATGGCACAGCATAACCCAGTTTTCCGCGTTTCTTCATGAAATCTTCAGATCTGCATCAAGCGTTTCCGGAGCAAACAGGTTCAAGATGGAGAAATTGGAATCGAATGACGGAACAAGGGGAGATTGCCATGACCGAACAAAACATCCGCAGGACGCAGGGGAGGGGACACCTGTTTGGGTCCGTTCTCGACACTGTCGGCGATACGCCCGTGATCCGTATCAACAACCTCGCACCAGAGGGTGTCCGGGTTTATGTCAAGGCCGAGTTCTTCAATCCGGGGGCATCGATCAAGGACCGACTGGCGCTGAACATCATCGAGGCGGCAGAGCGCGACGGCACGTTGAAACCGGGCCAGACCGTTGTCGAGGCAACCAGCGGCAATACCGGGATCGGGTTGGCGATGGTCTGTGCACAGAAGGGCTATCCCCTCGTCGTGACCATGGCCGACAGTTTTTCGGTCGAGCGGCGGCGGCTGATGCGGATGCTGGGCGCAAAGGTGGTGCTGACGCCGCGCGCCGAGAAAGGTACCGGCATGTACCGCAAGGCCGCCGAACTGGCCGAGAAACACGGATGGTTCCTGGCCCGCCAGTTCGAGACCGACGCCAACGCCGACATCCACGAGGCGACCACGGCGCGAGAAATCATAAATGATTTCAAGGACGACAGGCTGGATTATGTCGTAACCGGCTTTGGTACAGGTGGCACGGTCGCAGGGTTGGCGCGTGTTCTGCGCAAGGAACGTCCAGAGACCAAGATCATCCTGAGTGAACCGGCAAACGCCGCGATGATCGCCAGCGGCGTCGCTCAGGAACGCGGCGCTGACGGCTCGCCCTCGGCCAGTCACCCAGCCTTCGAGCCGCATCCGATCCAGGGCTGGACACCCGACTTCATTCCGCTCGTTCTCCAGGAAGCGTTGGACAAAAACGGCTATGACGAGCTGATCCCGGTGACCGGGGCGGACGGCATCGCCTGGGCCAAGAAGCTCGCAACGCAAGAAGGCATCCTGACCGGAATCTCCGGCGGGTCCAGTTTCGCCATTGCCATGCAGATGGCGGAACGGGCGGAAAAGGGCGCGGTGATCCTCGCCATGCTGCCCGACACAGGAGAGCGCTATCTGTCGACCCCGCTCTTTGCGGACATCCCCGAGGACATGGACGACGACGAACGCGCCCTGTCTGACTCGACACCCGGCTACCGGATGGCGGCCGAGTAGACAGTCCAGGACCTCGGCCCGCATCGACAACGTGGATATGCCGGACAAGGTTCGCTGGATCCGCTCCTACGTGATCAAGGCGCGCGACGGTCTGCTCGGGACAGCATGCATCTGCGAGGCGGTCGACGAGGACGCCTTGCGGGAACATGCGCGCTGCGTCGGCATGCCGGGCGATGACATCCTGCCCATTGGCGCAACCGTGGTCGTGCGGCCCGACCCTGATGAATGACGTCACACCTGGACCCGCAAGGTAAGGCGGGTCCACTTTACAAGGGAACGGATTGCAAATCATGGCTCACGATATTCAAATCGACACGGAAGACAGCCTTGATCCTGCCGACTGGGAGGACATGCGCAGGTTGGCGCATGTCATGGTGGACGATGCCATCACGCGCCTGCAAGGCCTGCGCGATGAGCCGGTCTGGCAACCGATGCCGGATGCGATGAAGGCGGAGTTTCATGGCCCGCCGCCCGCAGACCCCGCGCCGCTGGAAGCGGTCTATGCCGACGTGAAAAACAAGCTCTACCCCCATGCGATGGGCAACATCCATCCGCGGTTCTGGGCCTGGTATATGGGGGCAGGCTGCCTGACTGGCGCTCTCGCGGATTTCCTCGCTGCCATCGACGGCTCCAATCTCGGCGGGGGCGATACCGGCGCCAATCAGGTGGACCATCAGGTCACGGACTGGCTGCGTCAGATGATGGGCTTTCCCAAGGGCGCGAGCGGCACGCTGGTCAACGGTGGATCGATGGCAAACATCGTGGGGCTGATGGCGGCGCGAAACGCGATGGCCGGCGTGGATCTGCATACTCAAAGTGTCGCCGATATTGGCGCGCCGCTGCGGTTTTATGCTTCGGACCAGGTGCATTCCTGTCATATGAAGGCGATGAACCTATTGGGCGTGGGGGGCACCGCGCTGATGCGAATTGCGACAGACGACGCGTTTCGCATGGACCTTGATGCGCTGCGCGCCGCAATTCAGGCCGACCGCAGCCAAGGAGCGCGTCCCGCCTGCGTGATCGCCACGGCCGGCACAACCAACACAGGCTCGATTGACCCTTTGCCCGAGATAGCGGACCTGTGCCGCGACGAGGGTCTCTGGCTGCATGTGGAT
This sequence comes from Pacificoceanicola algae, assembly GCF_049341065.1. Classification (NCBI taxonomy): domain Bacteria; kingdom Pseudomonadati; phylum Pseudomonadota; class Alphaproteobacteria; order Rhodobacterales; family Roseobacteraceae; genus Pacificoceanicola; species Pacificoceanicola algae. The sequence continues at coordinate 5,105 of NZ_JBMPIX010000055.1, forward strand.
GGCTGTATCGGGGCTATGTTCTCGATCGCACCATCGAACCGGCATCTGGTTGCGGGGATCGAAAAGGCGGACTCGCTTGCCATCGATCTTCACAAAGGGCTCCAAGCGCCTTTCGACGTCGGATGCGCTTTGCTGCGCGACCGCAAGGCGCACCGCGCAACCTTTGCTGAAAGCGCCGAGTACCTGCAGGTGGCGACCCGTGGTCTGGCAGCGGCCGAGTTCCTGCACGACTACAACCTGGAAACGACGCGTGGTTTCCGCGGGCTCAAGGTCTGGATGATGCTGCGCCATCACGGGGTGGAGACTTTCGGACGCATCCTCGACCGCAACATTGCGCAGGCCCTTCAGCTGGCGGCGCTGATCGATGCCGCGCCGGAGCTGGAGCGTATGGCGCCGGCTGCGACCACCGTCGTCTGTTTCCGCCACGCTCCCGGTGGCTTGGACGAAGCCGAGTTACGCGCCCACAACACCGAAATCATGCTGCGTATTCAGGAAAGCGGTATCGCGGTCATTACCGACACCACTATCCGCGGCCGGCACTGCTTGCGCGTCGCAATATGTAACCACCGCACAAAGGACGAAGATGTTGACCTCTTGGTGCAAGAAGTGCTGAGGATCGGTTCTAAAATGACGCCGGCCGGTGCTTTGAATGATGCACGAAGCAATTGAACCAATGCATCGCTTCAAACCAGTTGCTGCGCCTTTGATCAAAGTCCGGTCTGAGGAAGTCGCACGGGTGCATCAAAGCATGGAATGAATGGCGGGTATGGGCCGACTGCGACGTCTCGGCAGGGAGGGCGTATTTTGTTGAAAAACTCGCCCTTGATCGAAGGGGCGTCGGCTGATTCAATTCCTGCGTTGGATGGGAGGAT
>NZ_JBMPIX010000056.1:0-5692 GCF_049341065.1 Pacificoceanicola algae
CCCGTGAGGAACATGAAGATGCCCGGCAGGTCGCCCGCGACATCCACTGCCCGGCAGTGCATGTTTACATGCACGAGAGGGGCCAAAACCGAGCAATACGTCATCTCGATGAAGCTGCGGAAGAAGGTTGAGATGCTCTTCGCCCACCTCAAACGGATCCTTGGCCTGAACAGGCTCCGATTGCGCGGCCCCTCTCGGGATCATGGCTGCGCCATGACCCTGCCGGGCAGTGCATGCGGTGCAAACGACGAATTTCTCCTCGCTGCCACCGCCCAGAATCTCCGCAAGCTGGCCAAGCTCCTTCCCGCACCGCAGCAACCGCGAAACGCCTGACAGGAAAGGCACGCGCGCCACGTTCAGCCGTCGATATTCTGCGCCCGCGAACGGGTGTTCTTCCACGGAATCCGCCCAAAGCTGACAGGTCTACGGCGCGCGATATGCTGCGCTTCGGTCTGGCCAGACCGGACGTTCGCTTCAGATACGCCAACCTCGCCGCGTCTGCGCGTGCCCCCGTTCACAGGGTATTTGGCGGCCCTGTCTTAGATCTCAAGCTTGTAGCCGATGTGGGTCGGCTCAAAACCCAGTCGGTCGTAGAAGCGGTGGGCGTCTGGTCGGGCCTTGTCCGTGGTGAGTTGAACCAGCGAGCACCCGCGTGCCTTGCATTCGTCGATCGCCCAGGCGAACATCCTTTCCCCAAGCTTCCCGCCCCGATGATCTTTCGCGATCCGCACCGCCTCGAACTGACCACGCCAAGCGCCCTTTCGCGCGAGGCCGGGCAGGAAGCTGAGTTGCAGTGTTCCGACGATAGCCCCTTTGCGCTCGGCCACGACGAGCAACTGGTTCGGATCGCTTTCGATTGCGGAAAAGGCTGCGCGGTAAGCCTCTGGCAGAGGCGCGCGCAGATCCTCGCGCAGTTCACCCAGCGGATCGTCTGCCAGCAGACCGACGATCTCGAACAGATCGGTCGCACACGCCGGGCGAAAGGTCAGCGGTTCTTCGTTCATGGTCTTCTCCTTCGAAACGTGCGGCGGGACCGGGAATCCGACCCTGCCCGAACCCGGTCATACCTGTCCGGCGACCGTGACGGTCGCACCAAAGTAGCCGATCGCGGCAGCCAGCCCGGCGACCCAGCGCAGATGGTTCCAGCGGGTCCAGTCGCGCGTGTATGTGGCCCAATAGGCACGTGCGTCGGCGCTCCGGTGCTCCATGCGGTCGAGGCGCTGGTTCATAGGCACGTTCTTGCGGGCGGTGATCGCCATGACGCCGATGATGTAAGCCCCGGCAGCACCGACAAGCCAAAGCGCCACGTCACGTCCCACAAGGAAGATACCGGCGACGGCGAGCAGGATCGAGACAATGGTCAGCCCGATGAGGAGCGCCATGAACAGCGACCGATAAACCTCGCGGTTGATTATCTGCATCGCTTCGATCCCGGCAGCGGGCTCGGCGCGGGCAAGCGCGCGCATCACGAAATCGGAGAAGGTGAGAAACACCCCGGCGACGAGGCCTGTGGCCAGCGTTACGGCAACGAGGCTGATTTCAAAGAGTTGTTGGATCATGGGTCTGTCTCCTTGTGGAGTAACGGGTTGAATTGGCGGCGGCGCGGAAATGCGGGCCACGCCGCCGCGCCGCTGCGGCAGGTTCAGCGCGCAGGTTTCGCGGTGGAAAAGCCGGGCGCCGGCAGCCAGAGGCGGCGACGAAAGGCTGCGAGGCAGAGCACGGCGATGACTACTTCGACGACGAGGGCGGCGATAATGCTGCCTGACGGCATCCCGTCCACTGCGAGCCCGACCAGCCGCCCAGCCGGGAAGGCGATGAAGACGGTCAGGGCCGCCGCCATGCCAATCGGCAGGATCGCGTGCCGCCAGATGCCGAGCAGCATCAGCAGGCCGAAACTCGCGAGACCGGCGCCGGGGGCGCGCAACTCGCTGAGCAGGCTGGCGTCTTGGCCGAGCGTGATGCCGTAGCTGGTATAGAAGGCGTGTGGTGCGAACAGGATGAAAGCGCCGATCGTGAGCGCGGTGAGGCCGGAGAGACCGAGCGCGATCTTTTCGAAAAGGGTGGATTGCATGTCATGGTCCTTTCATCGGGTGGTGTCAGGCGGCGCTTGTCCAGGCGCCGGTCTGGGCTGCGGCCCGGGCGAAGTCCGCGAAGTCGCGCGGGGCACGGCCAAGAGCGCGCATCACACCGTCCGAGGTGTGGGCGTTGCGTCCATCCAACGTCTCGCGCGCGATCGCGGTGAAGACATCGGCGACGAAGGGGCCACCAGCCTCGGCGACGTTCGCGTGGAACTCCTCGAAGCTTATGGGGATATGCCGGATCTCACGCCCGGTGGCCTGCGAAAGCGCGCCCGCCATGTCCGCGAAGGTCATCAGCCGCGGGCCTGTCACCTCGTAAAGTTCGCCCCTATGGCCTTCTTCGGTCAGCGCCGCGACGACGACATCGGCAATGTCGTCGATGTCGATGATGGGCTCGGCGATATCACCGCCGGGCATCGGAAGGACGCCGGCCAGAACCGGGTCGCGCAGGTAGCCTTCGGAGAAGTTCTGCGCGAACCAGGCGGCCCGGATAATGGTGAAGTCGACACCGGAGTTGCGCACCACCTCTTCGCCCAGCCGCGCGTGGTGTTCGCCGCGACCAGAGAGCAGCACGAGATGATCGACACCCACGTCGCGCGCCGTCTCGCAGAGGGACTCGAGCTTTTCCACGGCTCCGGGGAAGGCGAGATCAGGGAAGTAGGTGACATAGGCCGCACGGGCTCCGCGCAGGGCGGGTGCCCAGGTCTCCGGCGCCTCCCAGTCAAAGGGCGTGGCGGAGTTGCGCGCGCCGCGGCGCACGGGCAGGCCCCGCGCTTCGAGGCGGCTGGCAACACGGCGGCCGGTCTTGCCGGTGGCGCCGATGACGAGGATCGGTTTGTCTTGCATGGGATATCCCCTTGGCTTGGGTTTCGGTAGCCAAGGGATAGATGCTTGGGTGTCGCGCGGTATTGACCGGCGCCGCCAGCCCTTTGACCGACCTCGCCAATGCGTGCGTCAGCGCCGGACCATGTCCTTGCGGTAGCTCGCAGGCGTCGTACCGACCCAGCGCTTGAATGCGCGGGTAAAGGCGCTCTGCTCGGAAAACCCGGTGAGGAAGGCGATTTCCGCCAGTGAATGGCTGTGATCCTGCAAGAGCCCCTCGGCGAGATCGCGGCGGGTTTCCTCGGTGAGGCTCTGGAAGCTCATCCCGTGCTCCGAGAGGCGCCGGTGCAGGGACCGCGCGCTGAGCCCAAGGCCCCGGGCGATCTCGGCCATCTTCGGCGTCCCCTCGCTGAGGGCCTGGGCGATCGCTGCTTGGGCCTGCGTGACAAGCGCGGGCGCCTGGGTGATCTCGGACAGTTCCGCGTCGAGATGCGTGGCGAGGTATTGCGAAATCCCCTCGTCCCCGAGGATATTGGGCTGGGCCAGCGTCTCGTCGTCATAAAAGATCGCGTCGAGGTCCGCGCAGAACCGCACCGGGCAGCCGAACCACGCCTCGTGCGCAGCGACCCGACGCGGGGCGGGATGCCGGACCAGCACTTCCACGGGCGCAAGCGGCACCGGGCAGACCTGCCTTGCGATGGACACGGCACTGGCCAATGTCGCCTCGTTCGACAGCCGCATCCCGAGGCGCCGCTCGCCCGCCCGGTGAAGGATGAAGAGCGTGCCTCCGGTCGCCGGTCGCAGCTCGAATTCAGCGACGCTGCTCCAGAGCCGCGCGTAGCGTTCCACCCGTGCATAGGACGCCCCAAGCGTCGTCGCGGCCTTGAAGGCCAGCCCAAGCGCGCCGTACTCGTCAAGCTGCATGGAGGCGCCCGTGCGCACCGGCAGATCGGTCACGTCGATCTGCTCGGCGATCCTTTCGAGCATATCGTAGTAGCGTTCCGCCGGAACCATCTGTCCAGGATCCCAAGAGGCTTCAGGATCAATTCCGACACTGGCGAGCATCGCCGCAGCATCGACCCCACCGCCCGCCGCGGCGACCACCTTGCGTGCGAAAAGCGACGTGACATACCCCATGCCTCTCATTCTATGGTGCGCGTGGTGAATGGCCAAGCTCGCTGTGGCACCGGGCGTGCGGCGGACTGAGAAATCCTCGTCATGATTACCAGATGTGAGACCTTTCTTTTTGGCGGGGAGATGCCCCGCTCCCAGCAGGATGGCCTCAAGGTTCTGATGAGCATCCTTGCTGGAACGCAGGAAATCCTTAGCGAATTTCATCAAGGTATCCATCCAGTGGCGCGATTTTCCCTGCGTAATCTGGCTCACGCTCGTGATCTGGGTGATGAGCGTGAAACGACGGATATCTGACTCACGCTGCGTCGCCACTGCCGGTGTCATGTTCTCTGACCGTGTTGTCCGCCAGAAGACATGTGCAATGTTCGTGGACCAAACTTCTGGACCTGCGGAGAGAGCTTCATCCTGACAGGCCGTGAAATGCTCCGCCAAGGTAGACATGGTTTGGCAAACGGATTTCGGGACAGAGCGCCGGACGTTGGCGGCGGGTTGCATTGTGGTTTCCGGTACCTTCGCAGGCGATGGCGGACATACAGGATCAGGCCGACCACTGTCGGGCCGCTTCTCGGGCGCAGGCGGGAGCGGACGGGCATTGCACTGCGGGACCGTTGAAACCATCTCGGCAACGGCACCAGCAGTGGTCGCCTTGCTCACGATGACGGCTGGCCCATGTTGCTCCGCCGGACCGCCAAGCGTTTCAAAGCACGTCGGCGCGGTGCCTTCCCGCAGTGCCGCAAGGCGGGCGGCGATATAGGCTTCGCGCAACTGGCCGGTATGCTCGGCGCTGGTGAGGTCCGACATCTTGATGTCCGGAAAGATCTGCTGGATCCGCCGTGTTTCTTCCGTTGACTGGATGCGACGGGCTTCCGCCGAATACAGGTGCATCGCGATGGTGAGGGTCTCCGGCGACCATTCGGGTCGACCCGCTGTATCGGGAGGTTGTCGCGGATGCCATCCTCCAGAAGGCTGTTCAGGATCAGGGGCATCAGTGAGAGCCGGGTTTCATCGTCCGCACCGAAGCGACCACTAATTCGGGCCATGCGTACCTGGCGACGCAGGGTGAACAGGCTGTCCTCGAGGCAATGACGGAAGTATTGCGCGACGAGCTCATCGGGCAGCGGCGGTGCCATGAATACGAAACTGTCGAACATCCGGTCGGACTCCTGCGTGAGGTGTCTGACCCAGTTAAGCGCAAGATTCTCGTCTGTCGTCCCCAAGGGCAAAGAAATTGCAGGGATCAATGCAGAAAATCCGGGCAGGCGACGGCGAAAGCGAAAGCGGTCGCCTTTCCGGTGGAGGTATCGACAGGTCGTCATGCTGGCCTCGACGGGTTGGCCGTCGTGAAATCGCAGTAGACACAGTCTGTGAGCCGCTTGTGTACCTCGTGTGTGCCGCCTGCGTGACAGGGTCGCACCTGAGGATGAAAGTGAACGGAGCTATTCTCCGTTCTCTTTCTGTATCAACGGGTTAGGCTGATTTTGGCTCCGGCGGTAGGGGCTGGAGGTAATCGCTCGGAACGCCGTGTTTCATTGGCCGGGACGCTGGGATTCCGGTTCGTTGTCGCTTGGATTCCAGTTTGTGGCCGATTCCGTGGAAAAACACCCGTTCGCTGGCGCAGAATATCGACGGCTGAACGTGGCGCGAGCGCCTTTCCTGTC
>NZ_JBMPIX010000057.1:0-3176 GCF_049341065.1 Pacificoceanicola algae
TCTGGTCCCGGTCCACTCCCTCGATATAGCCCGACATCCACACCTCCAACTGATGAACGCAGTATACCTGAACCTCGAGTTCCCACACAGACCCGGCCGACAAGAGACATTCGCATGGCGATCACACGCTACGTTGCAGCTTTCCCGAACCGGTCATTCATCCATCCAGACGCTTGGTGCCATGCATGCCTGCATCGTTGACATGAGTGTACGGGAATGCTCGAACACGAAGTGCCATGCGTGTTCGACGAGATTGCAAGGCACGAGGCGGCCGTTCTGTACCCAAATGAACGTGTTCGTTGGACATTGATGACGAAATTTCGAGCATGCGAAATTGTTGGTTCTTATAAGTGAGGCTTTCGAACATGAACTTATCGAATTCGCATAAGCTGTTGCCCTTATTGGCAGCTATCTGCGCTGTATTCGTGATGGGGTTCGTCAGTCTGCGGTTTGTGCAATTCGAACGCGCATCCTATGCCCTGCCGCGCCTGTTTATCCAGCTTGAGCGGTCGCTCGGGTATGACGGGTTCATCCACAACTTCAAGAATTTCATACTTCGCCCTGACGAAGATGGTTATCTGGATGCGGCCTTGGAGGACTACATTACCGCTGCTGCAACGATCTCTGAGATCGAAGTTCAGGCAGCAAGGCTGGGCGTACAAGCAGAGATGACAGACGTCATATCGACATTGGCGACCTATCGCGAAATGCTGGATACTGCCCGCGTTGCACGACGAGAGGACTTGACGACTGCCGAGGTTGATGAGCGTGTTCGCGTATCGGACGTGGACGCCGCGCGGAGCATCGGAGAATTCGAGCGAGAAATTCTGGATGTGTTGGCACGCCGACGCGGAATCCTGTATTCCATAGCCATTCTGTGCATGTTTTCTGTTGTCGCCGGGGCGCTGGTGATCGCCTACGTTCAATCCAAGCGACGCCTCCAAGCGGAAAACGATAAACTCAAGCTGGAAGAACAAGAAACATTTCTTCTTCAGGCGGAACGCATCGCCCAACTTGGGCGCTGGAAAACGGACTCCGACGGTAACTTGTACTGGTCCCAAGCGACAGGCCGGATCTGTGGGCTTGAACCCGAAGAGTTTCCGAAAACGATCGAGGGTGCCTGGGCTTTCGTTCCGGCGGAAGACCAAGCGAAAGTTCGCGTCGCCGTCGATAAAGCGCTGAAATCAAAGGGGCAGTTTTCCTGCCTGCATCGTATGCAACGCCCCGATGGGTCGATGGTCAACGTCGTGGACAGCGGAGAAGTCATTCTGAATCCGGCAGGAGAGGTCACAGGCCTCGTTGGAACGCTTCAAGATGTCACTCGCCTGGTCGATATGGAAAATGAACTCCGCCAAGCACAAAAGATGGAAGCGATCGGAAGCCTCGCAGGCGGAATGGCGCATGATTTCAACAACATTCTCGCCGTTATCATGGGCAATCTGGAGTTGCTGAAGGCCACGATCCAAGGACCCGAACAAACTGTTTTTGTTGAAAATGCACTTGATGCGACGCAGCGCGGCGCGGATCTCACACGGAATATGTTAGGCTTTGCGCGTCGTTCGCATCTGGAACCGACCTCTCTGCAGGCCAACGATCTGGTTCGCGATGTGGTGAACTGGTCGGCCCGCCTTTTGCCGGCGAACATTCGAATAGAGACCTCGCTTTTGGCGAACCTTTGGCAGTTTACCGCCGATGCAGGTATGGCCAAGAACGCGCTTTTGAACTTGATGCTGAATGCGCGGGATGCAATGCCGGACGGTGGACGGTTGACGATCGAAACCGGAAATATCCGCATAGACGATGACTACATCGCTGATCGTGGTGAGGATTTGCTGCCGGGACGCTATGTCATGATTGCCGTCAGCGATACGGGTACCGGAATTAAGGAAGGCGATTTGAAGAAAGTGTTCGACCCCTTCTTCACGACCAAGCCGCTTGGCCAGGGGACGGGGCTCGGTTTGTCCATGGTGCAAGGCTTCATGAAGCAGTCCAGAGGGACAGTCCGCATCTATTCGGAGCCGCGCGTTGGCACCACGTTGAAACTTTACTTCAATGCCGAACCGCAGAGCGGTATGCCACTACCGCAATCTGTCCAGACCCAGGATCTGTCTAATCTTAAAGGCAAGCGAATTTTGTTGGTCGAAGACAATGCTGACCTTTTGACTGCCCTCGAGGAACTGCTGACAAGGGTCGGCCTTGACGTCACGACGGCACGGTCAGGCGACGATGCGATGGCCCTCTGGGACAACAACCGAACCTTTGACGTCATAGTGACAGATATCGTCATGCCAGGTAATTTGCAGGGCACGCATCTGGCAAAAGCCATTCGGGCAGTCGATCCAAGCGTCGCGTTTGTCTTCATGTCGGGCTATGCTAACGAAGCCATGGTCCACGGGAACGGGTTACGAGCCGAGGACATCCGTCTAATGAAACCTGTAAGCCAAATAGATTTGCTGGGCTCGATCGCAACTTTGATCAAGAAGAAAGATTGAAGGACAACTTTTTCAATGTTTGACCTGCAATTTTAGTCTGTGGTGCATTGCGAAGATCACTGCAAGCAGTCAAGTTTGTTACGGTACCGAGAGGCAATGACATGAATTTATTCATCGCAGACGACAATATCGAATTCGCTGAGTTCTGCGCAAAAGTGGCCGCGCTTGAGGGCTGGCATGTCACGACCTGTCACGATGGTTCTGAGTTGCTGGCGGTCCTGAAAATGGAAACGGAACCGGCGCTTGTCCTGTGTGACGTTATGATGCCCGATGTAGATGGCATTGACGTCATCAAAACGCTTTCTGATCCCGAAAACCTGTTTCGAATACGTTTCATCACAGGAGGATCGATGACGAATGCTGTTGCGGCACGGCTAATTGGTGACGCTCGCGATATCAACGTCGGACGCTTTCTGATCAAGCCAATTTCTTTGGCCGATTTGAGGGCGGTCTTTGCGGAAGAAGCCGAGAACTTGCGCAAAATGGCCCTGACTAAGAGGTGAATGTGCGAAGGTTCACCGCCAAATAGCGAACATATCCGCCCGCTCGACTCCTTCTGCATGTTTGCTTCCGGAAGCGCCACCATTCGCTTAGGTGTTCAGTCCCCGCATCTGGTGGATCGGATTTAGGATGAATCGATCTGGCTCTGATGTCCAGATTTTGCATATGTATTCGTAAGGCGTT
>NZ_JBMPIX010000058.1:0-2499 GCF_049341065.1 Pacificoceanicola algae
CGTAACCGCCCGATTGATACCGCGGTTTAAGCGGGTGCCCAGTTCCAGGGGAGCAGTTCATCAATCCTGTTGATCTTGTGATCGTGTATGCGGTCGAGAACGTCGGCGAGGTAGGCTTGTGGATCAATGACGTTCAGCTTGGCGGTTTCGATGACTGTCATGGCACGTGCCAAGGTTTCCGCCCCGGTGTCAGCACCCGCAAAGAGCCAGTTTTTCCGTCCAATACCAATTGGGCGCATCGCTCGCTCGGCGGCGTTGTTGTCGATGGCCACGCGGCCATCTGTTAGGAACAGGCAAAACGATGGCCACCTGCTCAGGCCGTAGCGGAACGCTTTCGCCAGATCGCTCTTGCCTGGGATGCGCGTCAGCTGGTGCTCGGCCCAGAGTTTGAAGGCATCAACCTTTGGCTTGCTCGACTTTTGACGTGCTGCAAGGCGCGTATCTGCTGGTTGGCCTGCAATTTCGCGCTCGATGTCGTAGAGTTTCCCGATCCTGTCGAGAGCCTCGCGAGCGATCTGCGACTTGTCTGACGCCCAGACATCATGGAAGTCACGCCGCAAGTGCGCCCAACAGGCGGCTTCGCGGAACTGGGCTTTACCGTTGGGGGTTTTCTCATAGAGTGCATTGAACCCAGCATAGGCGTCTGCTTGCAGGATGCCGCTGCTGTTTTGCAGGTGCTGGCGCACATGTTCGCCTTTGCGATCTGGAGCAAAGTAATAAACTGCCCCAGGTGGGGCGCTGCCCGCCCATGGTCGCTGATCCCGGACATAGGCCCATATCCGGCCCTGCTTTACGCCTTTACCCAACCCCTTGTCGCGCCGTCCCCGGTCCAGAACGCGGATAGGGGTATCATCCGTGTGCAGCAGATCGCTCGCCATGACATGCGCCTCGATCCGCTCAATGATGGGCTGGAGAACCTGCATCGACCGGCCGCACCAATCGACCAATGTACTGTCAGGGATGTCAGCGCCCATGCGGGCGAAGATTTCGTTCTGTCGGTAAAGCGGAAGGTGATCGTCAAATTTCGAGACCAGCACATGCGCCAGTAGATTGGGTCCCGCCATGCTGCCCGGGATCGGGCGGCTGGGTGCGGGCACCTGCACCATCTTTTCACAGCGGCGGCAGGATTTCTTGATGCGGGCGATCTCAATCACTTTGAGCTGCGCTGTGATCATGTCGAGCAATTCGCTGACATCCTCACCAACGATCCGCAGATCACCGCCGCAATCGGGGCACGCGGCACCGGGATCAAGCTCGCGGCGTTCACGCGGGGTCGTGGCCGAGACACGCGGGCGACGGCGGGGTTTGTTCTCAACCGGCTCGGATGTAGCAGAAGACGGTGCGTCAGCCTCGTCTCCATCAAGCGGTGCGTCTTCCGCCTCGGCGACCGCAACCAGCAGGTCTTCCAGTGCCAATTCAAGCTGTTCAATCTCACGCTCGATCTTTTCCGAACTTGCCCCAAATGCTTGCTTCTGCAACTTCGCGATCCGCAACCGCAAGGCCTGCACCAGTTGATCATGCGCCTGCAGCGTTGCCGATATCTTGGCATTCTCGGCCTGCAAAGTCGCAATCATCGCCTTCAAAAGGGCGGGGTCATCGGGCAGGTCTGAGGTGTCCATTGGCATGGCGCAAACTACCAAGATCTACATGAATTCACCATATAAATAAGCAATATCAGATAGATAAATCACCCAACGCGGGCCGGTGGCGCGCCCCAATCTGGCCTGCGCCAATCAATGCCTTCCCACAGCATCGCCAGCTGCGCTGAGGTCAATCGCGCCGCACCATCCTGAGCACTTGGCCATGGAAACCGCCCCCGCTCCAAAACCTTGTAGTAAAGGCAAAAACCTTGGCCGTCCCAATACAGCAGCTTCAGCCGGTCACCCCGCCGCCCGCGGAAGGCAAATACTGCACCGCTGGCAGGCTTTTGACGCAACACGTCCTGCGCCAGCGTTGAAAGGCCCGCGATGCCCTTCCTCATATCCGTCACCCCACAGGCCAGATAAACTCGAACCCCAGTTCCCGGACCGATCACGCCGCTTCCACCGCCCGGATCAATCGCGTCAGCGCGGCGGCTTCCACGCCAGTATCAAATCGCAAGCAACGTCCATTGCTCAAGGAAAGCTCCACGGCAGACAACGGTGTGGGCTCCGGGGCTGATGACACCACGTCAGTAACATGGAAATCAATTGGCAGAAAAACTGCGCCCTCGCCGGTGGGCCAAAGCCCCTTCTTCTTAAGCTCATGCCGCCATCTGTAAATCTGCTGGCGCGTCACATCGTACCTATGCGCAACATGCGTCACCGTCGCCCCGTCAACTCCAACGGATGAAACAATCGCCAGCTTGTCATCATCATTCCAGCGCCGCCGCCGCTCAACACCTAAAACCTCACCGCGCATGACACCCTCCGCATAAGACACGTCACTAACGACGTCGCTATGCACGTGTCTTAATGGATCACACCAAAATCAGGCAGGCGGTGCCAATCGGGCGGTTAC
>NZ_JBMPIX010000059.1:0-1981 GCF_049341065.1 Pacificoceanicola algae
CCACGAACCCATCACCGCCATCCGCCATACAAGACCTCCATCTGCTCACGAAGGCCTTCTCGCAGGCGGGTCACGCGCCAGGAACACATCAAATCAATGGGCCCGAACCGCCGCATACCAAGTACTGACTATCGCGAGATTTGGTAGATTGCGGATGCCCTCTGCCAACAAAGATTTTTTGGGTAAGTTCGGGGTCCGCTATTTCCATTGCCGACGCGACGTATCTATTTTTGAACATGGCTGTGAGGTTTTGCCGGTTCGCAGAACGATCCCATCTCTTCCTCGGCTCCGGCCGGACACGGCCGCCGCGCAGGCGGCTGAGAAGAACAGACCGACGGTTCCCAGTCATGGACTGAGGTCTCACTGAGCCGCCGAACAGGCGGTTGAGAGGTGGGGTTCTGCCGGTTCGCCGCTCGACCCCACCTCGATCCAACGCACCGCGTTGATTAATTTGGGCTCGGGGCGGACCTGCGGCAGCGCGCCGTGCTGGGTCCTTGGCGAGTCGCAGTCCCCGGTGTCAACGGCCCAAACCCGACTTTTGCGCCATGGCCGAGCGCTGCGGTGCAACTTCACCAGACCAGCCGCTCATCCATCGTGCAGCATTTTCGAGGGGCGAAGGTCGCCTGTGCGGACAAAGCGGACCTATGCCACCTTGCGGTTGATCAAGGTTTTTCAAATGGCTCAGGTCTTATGGCATCAACAAAGCTCTGGTGCGCATTACGGTGGTCAGAATGAAAAATGGTCGAGTCTTGATCCTTGGTCCGGGCGATCAAAAATCTGCCGTTCTGGTTTGCATACGTGAAAGCAAAGACACCATTTTGACCAGCGGAAATGACAATAAGCTTGCCTTCCAAATTGCCGATCTCCGCATCGACAAACAACACGACTGTGCCCTTCAAACCGTCGTAAAACGTCTGATTTCCAATAAACGCCATTACGTCTGTCTCTGAAATCACGGCACCTTCCCAAGGCTGAAGCACCTGAAATTCAGCAAGAAACTCGCCTTGCACGAATTCAGGCCCTCCGGAATGACGTTTACGCGCATCTGGCAAACGCGACCATTGCGACGGGAACGCACAAACAGCACCGTGCTTTCCCGCTTGGGTACAAACCTCTCCGACTTCGTCGTCATATCTCCAGAACCCGTCATCGAAAATAATAGCTGGCTTTCCATTTACCTCCGTTTGGGCGATGGGTTCCCGAGCGAACGCTGTTGATGCCGAAATGAGTGCCAGGAGCAAGGGGATCAAGAGTTTCATTATTCGTTTTCCATTCATCGAACTCACGCCTTGATACGATTGCTCTACGTAGTCGTCAGCCCAAAAATGCCTGAGTCTTGCTTGTTTGGGCTTATTTTGTTGAAAAACTCGCGCTTGATCGAAGGGCTCTCGGCTGATTCAATTCCTGCATAGGGTGGGAGGATCGGCGATGATGGGACCGCGGCAGGAGGCGCAGCCGGCGCTTTTCTATGAGTTCTCGCTCGAGGATCATGTTCCGCAGAACCACCTGCTGCGCTATTGATCGGTTCGTGGATCTGTCCGGTATCCGCAGCTACCTCGCCGATTTCTACAGCCATACGGGGCGGCCTTCCGTCGATCCCGAATTCCTCATCAGGATGCTGCTGGTGGGCTATTGCTTCGGCATCCGGTCCGAGCGGCGGCTCTGCGAGGAGGTGCATCTGAACCTGGCGTACCGGTGGTTTTGTCGCCTGGACCTCAGCGATCGGATCCCGGATCACTCGACGTTCTCGAAGAACCGCCCTTTCGTGACCTTGCTGCGCAAGGCACTGTCGGGTGACACATGGCCGTTTCCGGGACAGCGAACTGCTGCGGCACCTGTTCGAGACGAGCGTCGCGCGGTGCATCGAAGAGGGCTTGGTCAGCGGGCAGTGCATGGCCATTGATGCGAGCCTGATCCACTGACCGGCAGGGTATTTGCGCAGCAAATATCCCGAGAGGTGAGGCCGATGCAAACAAGCAGA
>NZ_JBMPIX010000060.1:0-1722 GCF_049341065.1 Pacificoceanicola algae
AAGCCCGCCTCGCCGGTTTTGCTGCCCCAGCCGAGGGCGCCGAACTGGAGGTACTCGGTGTTGGTCTCCCAGGTCATGCCGAAATCGGCGGTGCCGACGTTCACGCCGTCGAGCACGACGTTCACCGTGGAGCCGTCAAAGTCGAACTGCACGTCGTATTCGACACCGGCCTTGATGCCCGGGACCTCGAAGATCTGGTCGCTGGAGCCGTCCTGGAAGCGGACCTTGAGCACGCCGTCCTCGATGTAGGCGGCAAAGTGGTTGCCCCCGCCGACGTAGTAGCTGGCGTCCTTCGACACCAGACCGTGCGTTCCCGCGACGGTATCGGCGGTGAAGCTGAAGGCGATCGTGCCCGAGGCCAGCTTCAGGTCGGCCGAAGGGGCGATCTCGATCACGTCAGCGGCGGAGGAGATGTCATGCGTGCCGGTCAGGCTGTAGACGGCCCCGTCCACAGTTCCGGTGCTGGTGCTGGTTGACGTGTCTGTCGGGGCGGTGGTTCCAGTGCTGGTGCTGGTTGACGTGTCCGTCGGGGCGGTGGTTCCGGTGTTGGTGCTGGTTGACGTGTCTGTCGGAGTTGTGGTTGTCGTATCCGTCGACGTGGTGGTGTCGGGCGCGGTCCCCGGCGTGGTCGAACCGCCGCCGTCCAGCAGCTCGATCAGGCGGTCATAAGCGCCATAATCCGAAACCTGACTGTTCGCGATCGGACGCAGATCCTCCAGCGTGATGCCCAGACCTTTATCCGCGTTGGTAAAGAAATCACCGTAATACCATGCGCCGCCC
This sequence comes from Pacificoceanicola algae, assembly GCF_049341065.1. Lineage (NCBI taxonomy): Bacteria > Pseudomonadati > Pseudomonadota > Alphaproteobacteria > Rhodobacterales > Roseobacteraceae > Pacificoceanicola > Pacificoceanicola algae. Next base: position 781 of record NZ_JBMPIX010000060.1, read on the forward strand.
GCGTCAGACTGCTGGATCACCAGGTTGTTGCCGGCGCCCAGTTCCTTGTCCTCGGGATAGGTGCCCATGATGTTGCCATAGCTGCTGCCGGCGACCATCACCTTGGTGGCCTTGCTGCCGATCCCCTCGACGTCCAGCACCGTGTTGTAGCGCGCCACCACATTGGTGCCGCTGCTGACCGAGATGCCGCGCATCATGCCGGTTACGATAATGTTGTTCTCGATCAACACGTTGGTGTAATGCGCGTCATCCATGAAGATGCCCTGCGCGGTGGCCCCGCCGCTGTTGCCGGGCAGGCTGACGTTGCCGCGGATGACGATATCACTGGAATCCCCGCCCTGGAACTGGACGAAGTCGCAATGCGCGGTGGAAGAGGGATAGACAAAGCGCGCGCCGGTGTTGTTCTCGATCAGAACGCCATGCACGGAAATGAATTTGAAGCTGTCCTCGCCGATGTAGTCGACCGTGTTGCCCGAGATCACAAGGCTGGTGGAGTTGTAGAAAACGCCACCGTTCTTGACGTCATGAACATAGTTGTTGGCGAAGGTCACATTCGAGGTGTCATTGGCATAAATGCCGTAGAACCCTGTGTAAGTGCCATCGACCTTGCCGTTGACTTCGCTGTTGACGAACTCGACATCGTGGCTGCCGCTGTCGATGGAAACCAGCGGCGTACTGGCTGCGCCATTGTTGCTGTTGTCGACATGCACAGCGTCGATGCTGATATTGCTCGAGTTCGACACCCCGATGTTATCGAATGTGGCGCCCAGAGGGGTCGCAGAGGTGATCGTGACCTGACTGCTGTAGGCTTTGTTGTCGATATTGAGCGAGCCATAATCGCCATTGGCTAGAACGATGGTTTCACCGCCTTTGGCGCTGTCGAGAGCAGAGAGAAGCTGAGCGCGCGTCGACACATAGATCGTCGTGCCGCTGGTCTGAGTG
>NZ_JBMPIX010000061.1:0-1704 GCF_049341065.1 Pacificoceanicola algae
CCATGACGAACTTGTCCCATAAGGTCTCCTTCCATTCCAACGAAAGGATCACACCATCAAACCGTGGGATCAAACACCTAGCGACAAACGCCGTGTGGAATGGATAATCCCAGTACCGGAGATCGAGCAAGGGCAGGCTCTAGCGGCCATCGTTATCAGGCCGCTCCAGGAACAGATTGTCCCTACAACCACGACATTCAAAGTCTTTATGGAAGTTATCCAGCTCTGGCGTATGCAAGGCTCGCAACCAAACGGCACCGTCTATTTTTCCGACCGACAACTTGCAGAAGTGGCGGGCTGGAGCTGGTCTGGGGTAATCGCGAAGCGAATCCGAGAACACTTGGACATCCTCCAAGGCACCAGCATCGACTGGGAGTTTTCCTTCAAGAAAGGGGACGACCTCGAGCGACTGGTGAGCAAGATGCACTTGCTCGAAGAAGTAACGTACCTTGAACGGCGAATGGCTTTCAAAAACGAGACCTTCAACGCGAACCATGTTGCGCGGATCAACAACACACTCGTGCAAAACATGCTCCAGAACCGGGTGCGGCCAATCAATTTTGAGGCGCTACGTCAGATCAGCAGCGATGCCAGTACCCGATTGTACATGATGCTGGATCTCTATCTCGCCAAGAAACCGCAATGGGCAAGGGGATCGACGAAGCTGCTGACGGTAGATCTCGGTTATGAAGGCACACGCTACAACAATCGCGGTGAACGCAAACGCACGTTGGCCAAGCTCATCAACGACCTTGACGGCAAGGAGCTTACCAATGGCAAGTTGGCCTTGGTTATGGAAGAAACGGCTGACAAAAAAGATTGGAAGCTGGTTGCCCGGAAGGTGAAACGCATCGAGCGGAAACGACCGTATGTGAAAGTGCTTTGCTCGAAGAAGGACGCGGAGCTGTTGGCCGACGAGCTCAATGAACTCTTCGGTGGGGTAGGGGCCCCCAAGCGAGGGTTCCTTGTTTTTCTTTGCCAGCGCTATCCGGAAAGTGTTTTGCGAGACGCACTGTCACGAGCCAAAGCAGATTACCTCGGCAACGTCCGCAAGTCGATTGGGGCAATTTTCCGTTACGAGCTCGAACAGTTGGTGACCGCCCGCCGCGATCTGGTTTGGTACAAGCCGACATTCCCCAAGTAACCCATTTACCGGACTATCCTGAACAATGTATTTCTATTATAAATCAACATGCTGTTGTCTGCGAACGGATCACCCAGAGGGTGCGAACACGCACCGGGAAAATTTCGATCGCCGTGCACAGGTGGAGTGCCGGGGTTCGCAGCTCTGTTCGGACGCCGCCCTGATAACAAAGTCGCCTGCCAGCGACTTTTGTAGGGTGGAACTGTTGCAATGCAGTCCCTGCCGAGGCAATCTCGGCTTTTCGTTAAGAGATGCACCTCTAAACATGGAAAACGCTGCATAATGAATAACCAAGGAAAATTTTTTGTGATCGCGTTTACTCTGGTTGCATTATTCTTAACACCGGAGAGCGAGAGAAGCGTCTCAGTTTATTTGTTTTGCGCCTTGTTCATAGCTGGGGCGTTATTCCATGATAAAATTTGATGGCGGCAAGAATTTGGAATCGTGAATTTTCGTTTTGAATGAGGTTTCTTGCAGCTGTGACGTAACCGCCCGATTGGCACCGCCTGCCTGATTTTGGTGTGATCCATTAAGACACGTGCATAGCGACGTCGTTAGTG
>NZ_JBMPIX010000062.1:0-1621 GCF_049341065.1 Pacificoceanicola algae
CTATGAGAAGGCACGGCGCGGCGAACTTGTCGTCGCCGCTCCTGTCGGTTTCGTGAAGGCTGGCGACCGGCTGGAGAAGGATCCGGATCGTCGCGTGCAAGATGCCATAAGTCTGGTATTCGACAAGGTCGCCGAGCTGGGGAGCGCGCGGCAGGCTCTCATGTGGTTCATTGAACATGGTCTTGAACTGCCCTGCCTTCGCAAGCAGGGTGAGGTGGTCTGGCGGCGGCCAACATACGCCACCATCCATCGCATGATCGTCAACCCGGCCTATGGCGGGGCTTATGCCTACGGCAAGACCCGGACATCGGTAGGGTTCGGGACGTCCGCTACGCGCAGGAAGGATCGCGATGAGTGGCTGGCATTGAAGCCGGGCGCGCACGAAGGATACGTGAGTTGGGAAAGGGCAGAGGCGATCCGCAAAATGGTCAGCGACAACGTCCCTCAGAGCCGACATCACGGCGCGGCCAAGCATGGTTCCGCCCTTTTGGCCGGACTTCTGCGCTGCCGTCGCTGCGGGCGCAAGTTGACGGTTCGCTACACCGGCAAGAGGCATGATATCCCGCGTTACTCCTGCTGGCGCGGCCTTTTGGACAACGGCGAAGCGCGCTGCATCGCTTTCGGCGGATTGCGGGTCGATGATGCCATTGAACATGCGCTCTTGCAGGTGGTCAGCCCCGGCGCGATCGCCGCCGCTGAAGCGGCCGCTCGGCAAGCGGTGTGTCAACGGGATCAGGTTCGCGATGCGCTCAGCCGTGATCTGGAGGCGGCGCAATATGCGACTGACCGTGCATTCCGACAGTATGATGCATCGGACCCCGAGAACCGCTTGGTGACTGCAGAGCTGGAAGCCCGTTGGAACCGGATGCTTCAACGGGTTCAGGAGATCGAGCAGAAGCTCGCGCACCACGATACGACCAGCCCGAACGCGACAACGCTACCGGTGGAAGACCTGGTAGCCCTGGGTGCCAATCTTGAGCGCGTCTGGTTTGCGCCGGGCACGGATGCCAAGCTCAAGAAGCGGATTGTCCGCACGGTAATCCGTGAAGTAGTGGCAGATCTTGACGACGATGCATCCGAGATCGTTTTGTTGGTTCATTGGGCCGGCGGTGCCCATACAGAAATCCGCCTGCCAAAGCGTCAGCGAGGACAGCGCAATGCAACACCACCTGATATTGTTGAAGCCGTCCGCCAGCTTGCACGGATCGCCAGCGACGATGTCATCGCCGGTGTCCTGAACCGGAACGGCCTTGGCACCGGAAACGGCAACCGCTGGACCAGGGAACGGGTCACCGCATTACGGTCCTACCGCAAGATTCCCGTATTCAAGGTTGAACCCAATGATCTCGATCCCTGGCTCAACCTCTCCAACGCGGCCAAGCTTCTCGGGGTGGCACCAAGAACGTTGCGGTTGGCAGTAGAAGCAGGTGAAATCAAAGCGGAACACCCGCTCGCTGACGGACCGTGGATATTCGAGCGAACGGAATTGTCAAAACCGGCGGCACAACACCTCAACAAACGGGCGCGGCAAAACCAAAAACACCCCGCAGTATCACATGCAGATCAACAAAACCTTTTCCCTTCAACAACATAGAAAGATGGGCGTAATGAAGCAAAGTTG
>NZ_JBMPIX010000063.1:0-1238 GCF_049341065.1 Pacificoceanicola algae
CAGCGTCGAAGCCTCCGGCGGGGATAGTTTTGGACCGATGAAGACCGGGCCTTGCGTGAAATCAGAAAGGCTGCGCCAGCGGGACCGGCGCAGCCTTTTTTGATTTTGATCGGAGCGCCGATCAGACGATGGTGGCTTCGGTTGCGGCGCGCAGCTCGGCTTCGGTCACGCCTTCGGCGCATTCGACGATTTTCAGGCCGCCTTCGACCACGTCCAGAACGCCAAGGTTGGTGATGATCCGGTCCACCACGCCCTTGCCGGTCAGCGGCAGGGTGCAGGCTTTGAGAACCTTGCTGTCGCCGTGCTTGTTGGTGTGGTCCATGACCACGACCACACGGCCGACGCCGGCCACAAGGTCCATCGCGCCGCCCATGCCTTTGACCAGCTTGCCGGGGATCATCCAGTTTGCCAGATCGCCGTTCTCGGCCACTTCCATCGCGCCAAGGATGGCCGCCGCGATCTTGCCGCCACGGATCATCGCGAAAGAGGTCGCGCTGTCAAAATACGAGGTGCGGCGCAACTCGGTGATGGTCTGTTTGCCGGCGTTGATCAGGTCGGGGTCTTCCTCGCCCTCAAAGGGAAAGGGGCCCATGCCCAGCATGCCATTCTCGGACTGCAAGGTGATGTCCTTGTCGCCGACGTAATTGGCGACCAGCGTCGGGATGCCGATGCCAAGGTTCACATACATGCCGTCTTCGAGCTCTTCGGCGGCGCGCGCCGCCATTTGGTTACGATCCCAGGGCATTATGCTTCCTCCCGTTTCGATTGGTCGCCGCGCGGGCATGAAAACCGGTTCCCACTTGTCATTGCGCGGCCTCCCGCTTGCGCACGGTGCGCTGTTCGATGCGTTTCTCGTGCTGTCCCTGGATCAGGCGATGCACATAGATGCCGGGCAGATGGATGTGGTCGGGCTCCAGCGTGCCGGGTTCGACGATCTCTTCGACCTCCATCACGCAGATCTTGCCGCACATGGCGGCGGGCGGGTTGAAGTTGCGGGCGGTCTTGCGGAAAATGCAATTGCCGGTGGTGTCCGCTTTCCAGGCTTTGACGATGGCGAGATCGGCAAAGATGCCCTCTTCGAGGATGTAATCCTGACCGTTCCAGGATTTCACTTCCTTGCCCTCGGCAATCACCGTGCCGACGCCGGTCTTGGTGTAAAAGCCGGGAATGCCCGCGCCGCCAGCCCGCATACGCTCGGCCAGGGTGCCCTGCGGGTTGAATTCAAGCTCAAGCTCTCC
>NZ_JBMPIX010000064.1:0-1140 GCF_049341065.1 Pacificoceanicola algae
CCAGCCATCTCGTCGTCCTCCTGAAAACGGGATAATTCTATCCCAAAAGGTGGACCACTTCAGTGGGGGCACTCCAATTCCACCACAGACGGAGGGGCCTTTCTCCTTGGCATTGGCGCAGTAATAGGCGCGGCTCCTGCCGGAGCCGGCGACCGTCATGTTGCCTCCACATTGCCCGCACCGGACGAGACCTGACAACAGGTATCGCTTCCGCCGGAGCGTGGAGGGCGCGGCTTCGGCCAAGGTGCGGCGCTGCCCCTCTTGGCGCGCCTTCACCGCCCGCCATAGATCCTCGTCTATAATTCGCAGATACGGCACCTCCACCCGTATGACCTCTTCTTCGTCGCGGTCGCGCGAGGCGCGCTGGTCCGTTTCCGGGTTCTTTCGGTATCCCAAATGAAAAAATCGCTGTCCCGGAAACCCGCCCGCAAGCCGCGCTCGTCGCAGTTCGAAATGACCCCCGCCATGCAGGCCCGCATGCAGAAGGCGATGGTCTCGATCGGCAACATCGCCGACAAGCAGGCCCGCAAGGACGACAAGGTCCAGCGCGAGGCCCGCCTCGCCATCGCCGAGACCTTCGACGCCTGGCTCGACTGGATGGAGGAAACGGCACCCGAGCAGGTCGAAGACGTCTTCTTCGAGCTCGGCTGCTTCGCCACCGCCACTAATCGCCGCCGGATGTTCAAACACGCCAGGGCGCTGGAAGGCGTCGCAGAGCGTGCGCAGGAACAGGTCGATCAGTGGAAAGCCGAGGAGGAAGCGGCCAAAGCCGTGTCAGCCGGAGAGGCTCAACGCAAGTCCGGCGATGCCGAAGGCTATGCGTGACGGCTTCGCCCCGCGCGCACGTAGCGCGCGGAGGCGCAGATCACCATCTCACCTGCAAGATTGTTGGCCAAAGACCAAATCCTGCCCCCGCAACCAAAATTACCGAACAATACCAAAGCCTTAGGCCTCGCATCACGCGGGGCTTTTTGCTATCCAAATCCCAGGTCAACAATAGGTCAACAAAACAATCAAAACTGCGTGCGAATCCAGTGCCTTAGGTGTTTGATCCCACGGTTTAATGGTGTGATCCTTTCGTTGGAATGGAAGGAGACCTTATGGGACAAGTTCGTCATGGCAGCGCCACGACTACGCACG
>NZ_JBMPIX010000065.1:0-1104 GCF_049341065.1 Pacificoceanicola algae
ACCCGGGGCTTCCCGTGGGACTTGGGAAAGAAAGGGGCCAGACGCGCCATCTGCGCGTCGGTCAGCCAGAAGAGATCACTCATGTCACCGCTCCAGTTTTGGAAGCGTGAATCACGCGGCGCCACAGAAATCAATGCATCCTGACCCTAGGTGGTCATCCAGACGCATGGTGTCGGTGGCTAGAAATCCAACACCGTTGGCTAATAAAACGTTGCGCGAGACAAATCCGTTACTCAGGATACTTCGAGCATTTCCTGCAGGCGTAAAATGATACAGGCGTGAAATTCCCCTTGTGATCGCTTCATTCCTGATATCGTATTGGTAACGTTGCAAACTCAGTTTCCCACATGGCAAGTAAATGAATGAGTGTGCGTCTCAAAACAAACTTCCCTGACCATCTTCTTTGACGCTTGCAGCTGCCTCAACACGCAGAAAAGCTTCTTTCGATGACAGTGCCGCTTGGAGCTCACCACGACGAACCAAGGCGACATACAGCGCTACGGCGCCAGCTTGGCAGTTGATCGATTTCTCCGGATTAAAGGCAATATCGGTGAAAATATCATAGCGCGTCACAGCAGCGGCTAGCTCTGGTTGCCGATGTAAAGCATTGATGTAAATCCAGTCGTAAAATGCAGTGAGCGGCTCATTGGGCCAGTCCTCTCCAACAAAATGGAAGCCGGTCAAACGTCCTGAATCTTGCAGCCGCGGATCACGTTTCGCGTCGCCAGGTTTTACCTCGAGCAAATCCGTGAATGGTCCGCCCCGCTCGAACACCTTTGATGCCTGAAAAGCGCATTCGACTGAAACTTCTCGCCTCAGCTTGCGATGCGCAAGCGTCAAATTGAAAGCACTCAGTTCCTCCCCCAAAGGTTCGTCCGACATGCGAGAAACCTCGAGAATTCGTGATTCTGGATGAAGCGTACGTGCTGCCTGATGCAACGAACGCATTGACATCTGCCTACGCGATTTGGCCATACCTGCGTGCCAAGTGAAGTCGACCGACTGAACCCGTACCAGAGTGGGGCCACTAGGTCATGTTGACAAAAGGCTGACCCAAAGGCGGATGGACGTGATGTCTACAAAACCAAGGAAGCTCTCTGCGGT
>NZ_JBMPIX010000066.1:0-972 GCF_049341065.1 Pacificoceanicola algae
GTGGCAACCCGCTACGACCGATGCCCAAAAGTCTTCCTTTCGGCCATCGCCCTCGCAGCAGTCGTCATCTACTGGTTTTGAATCCTGACCCTAGCATGCTGGCGGCGCTATGGCTCCAGACCGTGGTGCTGTTGGAGCACGGGAACACGACGGATCTGCGGGGTACGACGCGAGCCGGCGAAGGCGACTCCGCCGCCGACCACACGTTCCTCTGGGGCATAAAGGTGGGCTGAACGTCGAGGAGTAAGTGGTTGTCCGCGCGAACGGATTGAGCTTAAGTTAAAGGGTACGTCCGCCAGGCGTTGGCCACGGCACGGGGACACTTGTAATTGGAATGCCACCTTATGGCCCTGGGGGATAGCTTTGGAAGGGGAACGAGTTGTAAGCTATAATGGCTTTGCAAGGACAATAGGGAAAGAAATCGGCCGGGGCGCGACCGCAACTATCTACGAAGTTGAAGGCTCTTCTAAGTTGGCCGTAAAGATCTTTGACGAGGCGTACCGAAAAGCTCATGGAGAAAGTGCACAAGAAAAAATTGGTGCACTAAGGTCTATCGTCGAGCTAGGTCCAACGGATGAAAACCCTTTCGCGGCTGCATTCGCGAACATCAACCGCAACAGCTCCCAAAAAACTTGGGGAGCCATAGCCTTTGGAGTGCCCCCATCGGGTGGTCCAGTTTGAATGTTAATGCATGGTCGGTCTTTGGTCTATCGGGACGATGCTCTTGGGCGCTGGCGGCCGGTATCTTAAGGCGCTGTGGGGCCTGACCGTATTGTGGTGACGTCGCCAGCGTTCAATCAGGATCTGGGCCTCGCGTAACGTGGTGAAGACCTCGCCGTTTAGCAGCTCATCCCGGAAACGGGCGTTGAAGCTCTCACAGTAGCCGTTCTCCCAGGGTGAGCCTGGGGTGATGAATGCGGTTTTCGCGCCCACGGCACCGATCCAGGCACGCACCTTCTTGGCAATAAATTC
>NZ_JBMPIX010000067.1:0-809 GCF_049341065.1 Pacificoceanicola algae
AACTTGGCGTATCGCTGGTTTTGCCGCCTGGACCTCAGCGATCGGGTTCCGGATCACTCGACTTTCTCGAAGAACCGGCACGGGCGTTTCCGCGACAGCGAGCTGCTGCGGCACCTGTTCGAGACCACGGTGGCCCGCTGTATCGAAGAGGGCCTGGTCAGCGGGCAAAGGATGGCCATCGACGCCAGCCTGATCGAGGCCGATGCCAACAAACAGAACTCGACGCCGAAGGAAGAGTGGGATGCGAAGCAGATCGATCCTGCCGACGCGCCCCGAGCCGTTCGCGAGTATCTGGACACTTTGGACGAGGCAGCGTTTGGTGCAGCCAGCGAGGTGCAGCCGAAGTTCACGTCCCATTCCGACCCGGCCAGCCAGTGGACTGCTGCACGTAAAGGTCCGGCATTCTTCAGCTATTCCGACAACTATCTGATCGACACTGACCATGGCGTAATTGTGGATGTTGAAGCTACCAGATCGATCCGGCAGGCCGAGGTTGGCTCGACCAAGACCATGCTCAAGCGCGTGAAGGCCAGGTTCGACCTCCATCCCGAGCGCCTGATCGCAGACACGGCCTATGGCACGGCCCCGATGCTGGGCTGGTTGGTCGACCAACAGATTGCTCCCCACATCCCGGTCTTGGACAAGTCTGGGCGCAGCGACGGCACTTGGACCCGCGCCGACTTCGAATGGGATGCGAAAAACAACCAGTACATCTGCCCTGAAGGGCATGAGCTGAAGCAATTCCGCAGGAACTATTCTGACCCGAACCGCGGCCCGAGCGGCAAAGGCACAGCCCGGTATCGCGCGCT
>NZ_JBMPIX010000068.1:0-788 GCF_049341065.1 Pacificoceanicola algae
TCTGCGGTTTTGTCGTAGCGGGTTGCGACGCGACGGGCGTTCTTGAGCTTGTTGAAGCAGCGCTCGACCAGGTTGCGCAGGGAATACAGGGAATGATCGACACCGACCCGCATCCTGCGTGATTTGCGCATGGGAATTTGGGTAAGCACGTCCCGCCTCTCCATCGTTTTCCGAATGCGGTCAGCATCATAGCCTCTGTCTGCCAACAGGACGCTTGGCTCTGGCAGGTTGTCGGCCATGACCAGATCGAACCCCAGGTAATCGGACGTCTGGCCTGGCGTGATCTCGGTTCTCATGGGCAGGCCGGCTGCATTGACACGGAGGTGGATCTTGGTCGTGAAGCCACCTCTTGAGCGGCCAAAACCCTGTCGCGGAGTCCCCCTTTAGCGCCCGCAGCCTGATGATGGGCGCGGATCACGGTGCTGTCGATCATTTGCAGAGCGTCCGGCACGACCCCACTGTGGTTCAAGGCCTCCATGATTTCCTCCCAGAGCCCCGCCAGCGTCCATCGCCGGAATTGCCGGTATACGCTTGACCATTTTCCAAACTCTTCGGGCAAGTCACGCCACGGGGCCCCGGTGCGGGCGATCCAGAAAATCCCATCAAGAACAAGCCGGTGGTTGGTGGGTTTGCGTCCATTCGGGGCGCGGACAGCCTGGATGAAGCGTTCAAAGAACCTCCATTCCTCGTCCGACATCAGGTCTCGTGCCAAGTTGTTCTCCATTGCAGATACCAGCTTGAATCACGATCAGCGCCCGGTGGAAATCCCTTTTGTCAACACGGCCTAG
>NZ_JBMPIX010000069.1:0-788 GCF_049341065.1 Pacificoceanicola algae
GCTACCGACCGTCCTCCGCTTCATCCCGCCGCGACACCGAGCAAGTGCGAAATCAATGGGGCGTGGCCGTCGCTTACAGTACTTGAATTGATGCCGGATGTACGGCACGACTCCGGGTACATTCTGGAGTCTGGCTGGAACCAGTGCACGGTCGCGGCGGAATTTCCTTTGAAATCAAGGAGACTTGGCCCAGCGGAGAGGCCCCTACCGCCGGCGCCAAAGTACAATCATGAAACCGGGCGCAAACGGGCACCAATCTATGACAATTAGTCTTTGCCCTGTGCTACAAGCGTGCTACTTCGCCTTAACAATCCCCGCAAGCTTTTGAAATTGAATGACAAAACTCATGCCACCACGATCCACCATAGGGGTCACGCTTAGCCGCGCGGCCTTTGGGACGTCCGAAACTCCTTGTTTTAGTGGCTCTGCACTCATGGTCATCTGACCGATTCACCTCGGTTTATGGGCCTTTTGGCCCCGTTTTCGGGAGTGATGCAACATAATGTTGCACCGATCCCGAAGTGTTGCACCGCTCTCTGCCGCCTCCGGAGCCGCGCCTCCTCGCAGCGAAGGCGAGAGCTCCGCCGAATGCCAGACCGCGAGATATTGAACCCTAAACAAAAACAGTCCGGCGCCCTGATCTTGCAAGCCATAACGGGCAGTGCGCGACGCAGACGCCGTTACAGCATCTCATTGAGTTTCAAAGCCAGCAGCTGATGATGGCCGCAGGCAAGGACCTGTCCGAGGACGCAACCGCAGCCGTCAAGAAAGCCACCGACGAGCTGACC
>NZ_JBMPIX010000070.1:0-787 GCF_049341065.1 Pacificoceanicola algae
GCCTTGCAGGCGGAAAGCCTGAACGCCATCGCTGACCGGGGCTCCTTCAACAGCCCTGAACTGCTTGCCTGCGAAGAAGCCGCGATCACCGCGACGGTCCCGCGGCCGGAGACATCGGGCAACCGCAAGAAGGGCATGTGCGTGAAGGCTGACTTCTTCTACGACGCGGCCAGCGACACCTACACCTGTCCAGCCGGCAAGGTCCTGACCTACCGCTATACGCGGGAGGAAAACGGTCTCATGCACAGACGCCACTGGCAAAACGACTGCCAGTTCTGTCCGCTTCAACCGCGCTGCACGACAGGTAAGGAACGTCGGATCACCCCCTCTCATCGCTGCAAGCAGCGATTGCCGGGCAAGGGATGGGAGCATGAACATCTGATTGAGAAGATGTACGAGCGCATGGACGAGACCCCGGGCTTGATGCACACCCGGCGCTGCACGGTCGAGCATCCGTTCGGCACGATAAAAGCTGCGATGGGCGCTACTCACTTCCAGATGCGGAAGCTCCGGAACGTGCGCACCGAAATGGCACTGCACGTCCTCGCCTACAACATCAAGCGGGTGATGAACATCATCGGGTCAAGGGCGCTTCTGGAAGCGATCAGACCGTGAAAGACGGTCCAATTCGCCCTGAGCACGAGCAACAAGCCCCTCACTACCGGATAGCACGGCACCAGAACGCGATCAGAGCCGGAATGCGCAATCTCATGTGAACCCGACCCATCTGGCACATCAAGATGCTTGCCAACACGCAAGGCCCCAGTTTCCACACAGCCTCGGCCCA
>NZ_JBMPIX010000071.1:0-725 GCF_049341065.1 Pacificoceanicola algae
TTGTCTGGAGGCGCTTTGCGGACTCGTTCGACTTTGCATCTGCGTGGATGTCGTTGGACAGTTCAGCGATCCTCTTTTGCGTATCAACCAACTGGTCTGCGAGCAGATTCAGGGCTTTGCGCGCGACGGCAGGCAGTTTCGCACTTTCACAGGCCTCTATGACGCGACCCATATTCTGGATGCCCTTTGGGATCGTGATCCCGAATTCGCCAAGGTGGGCACGGATCGCATTCATGAGCTGGGTCTGCTGACGGACCAGAAATTCTCGCGCTTTGTGGGTAACGAGCTGGCCTTGGGTTTTCTCCGATTTCACCGGAACAAATCGCATGGACGGTCGCGATACCGCCTCACAGATCGCCTCAGCGTCGGCTGCATCCGTCTTACCGCGCTTCACATAGCCTTTCACGTAGGATGGCTGCATCAAGCGCACGTGATGACCGAACTTGGTCAACTCCCGCGCCCAATAATGCGCGCTGGCGCAAGCTTCTATGCCCACAAGGCACCCGGGAAGCTTCTGGAAGAACTCCAGCATCTCGCTGCGCCGCAACTGCCGCCGCAAAACCACTTTCCCAGCTTTGTCGACACCGTGTAGCTGGAAAACACTCTTGGCCAAGTCGACCCCGATCGTTGTAATCTCTTTCATGGAGGGCTCCCGTCATTGGTGATGTTACAGCACCCAATGTGGCACATTGCGATGCCGGAAGCGGGAGCCATCCATCCCATCA
>NZ_JBMPIX010000072.1:0-685 GCF_049341065.1 Pacificoceanicola algae
AGATCAAGGACGTCGATTTCACCCTCGGGCAGGTCAAGATCGAGTGGTTCAAGGACGGCAAGCTGAACGTCGCCGCCAACTGCATCGACCGCCATCTCGAGACCCGCGGCACCCAGACCGCGATCATCTTTGAGCCCGACGATCCCAACGAGCCGGCGCAGTCGATCAGCTATGCCGACCTGCACCGCCGCACCTGCCGCATGGCCAACGTGCTGGAGAGCATGGGCGTGCGCAAAGGCGACCGCGTCATCATCTACCTGCCGATGATCCCCGAGGCCGCCTATGCCATGCTGGCCTGCGCGCGCATCGGCGCCATCCACTCGATCGTTTTCGCCGGCTTCAGCCCCGACGCGCTGGCCGCCCGGGTCAACGGCTGCGACGCCAAGGTTGTCATCACCGCTGACGAGGCCCCGCGCGGCGGCCGCAAGACCCCGCTCAAGACCAATGCCGACAAGGCCCTGCTGCACTGCAAGGACGACGTCAAATGTCTTGTCGTCAAGCGCACCGGCGGCCAGACCACCTGGGTCGATGGCCGCGATTTCGACTACAACGAGATGGCGCTGGAGGCTGACGACTATTGCCGCCCCGCCGAGATGGACGCCGAAGACCCGCTGTTCATCCTCTACACCTCCGGCTCGACCGGGCAGCCCAAGGGCGTGGTCCACTCAACCGGTGGATATTTGCT
>NZ_JBMPIX010000073.1:0-641 GCF_049341065.1 Pacificoceanicola algae
ACCGCAGAAAGCTTCCTTGGTTTTGTAGACATCACGTCCATCCGCCTTTGGGTCAGCCTTTTGTCAACATGACCTAGATGGGCTAGATAACTCTACATTCAAAGAGAGAAAATAATAATAAAGAGCGGTAACAATAAGATAATAATAAGATAATAATAAGATAAGCAGGTATGCCCCCGTCCTACCCTGCCCAGCGTATGGAGTATCAAGCCCCTGGAGTGCCCCCATCGGGTGGTCCAGTTTGAATGTTAATGCATGGTCGGTCTTTGGTCTATCGGGACGATGCTCTTGGGCGCTGGCGGCCGGTATCTTAAGGCGCTGTGGGGCCTGACCGTATTGTGGTGACGTCGCCAGCGTTCAATCAGGATCTGGGCCTCGCGTAACGTGGTGAAGACCTCGCCGTTTAGCAGCTCATCCCGGAAACGGGCGTTGAAGCTCTCACAGTAGCCGTTCTCCCACGGTGAGCCTGGGGTGATGAATGCGGTTTTCGCGCCCACGGCACCGATCCAGGCACGTACCTTCTTGGCAATAAATTCTGCGCCATTGTCCGACCTGATGTATGCTGGCGGGCCGCGTAGGATGAACAGATCCGTCAAAGCATCGACCACATCCGTTGAATTGAGCCTGCGTTTGACCCGGAT
>NZ_JBMPIX010000074.1:0-634 GCF_049341065.1 Pacificoceanicola algae
ACCACGGCGTGATCGTGGACGTAGAGGCGACAAGATCTATCCGGCAGGCCGAGGTCGGTTCGACGAAGACCATGCTGAAGCGCGTGAAGGCCAAGTTCGACCTCCACCCCGAGCGCCTGATCGCGGACACGGCCTATGGCACCGGGCCGATGCTGGGTTGGCTGGTCGAGCGCGAGATTGCCCCGCACATTCCCGTCTTCGACAAATCCGAACGAACCGACGGCACGTGGAGCCGAGCGGACTTCGAATGGGACGCCGAAAAGGATCGATACATCTGTCCGGAAGGTCACGAGCTGAAGCAGTTCCGACGGAACTATTCCGACCCAAACCGGGGGCCGAGCGGACAAGGCAGAGCGAAATACCGTGCTCTGAAACTGACCTGCCAGGCCTGCCCGTCCAAGGCAAAATGTTGCCCGAACGCAGATGCCAGATCCATCACTCGTGAAGAACATGAAGACGCCCGGCAGGTCGCCCGTGACATTGCGAAGTCCGACCAATACGTCATCTCGATGAAGCTGCGGAAGAAGGTCGAGATGCTCTTCGCCCATCTCAAGCGGATCCTCGGCCTGGGTCGGCTCCGATTACGCGGGCCATGCGGCGCAAACGACGAATTTCTGCTCGCAGCAACCGCCCA
>NZ_JBMPIX010000075.1:0-605 GCF_049341065.1 Pacificoceanicola algae
TCCGGGTATTGGCCCCATCACGGCCAGCGCCTTCGTCGCGTCGCTCCCGGATATTACAGACTTCAAATGTGGCAGAGATTTATCCGCATGGATTGGTCTCACGCCCAAGCCGCATTCGTCGGGCGGTAAAGAACGCCTGGGACGCATTTCGAAAATGGGGAACCGATACCTGCGTCGTCTGCTGTATTTGGGTGCGTTGTCACAGGTCAGTGCTCGCAGACGCGGTCAGCCCGGTGACGACTGGCTGTGGAACATCATTCAGCGCAAGAAGCCCAAACAGGCTGCCATCGCACTGGCCAACCGAATGGCCCGAACGCTCTATGCCCTGCTGAAGACCGAAACCGAATTCGACCCGGCGAAAGCCGCTTAACTGTAAAACGGGCCACGAGGCCCCGACGAGAAGGCAAGTGCATCGTGAGATGATGGCAATTGACGGACATATCGTGAAGGACACCCTGTTCGGACCGGAGCACGTAAAAGTGCGCGCCATTGATTGGGACCAAAGCGACCGCGGAATTCATCAAGGCGCGCAGCACCGCTGCAACTCAGACGCCGTATACATGGCCGCACCCGACCAAACGCCAGAACCAACCGATCAACCCTTG
>NZ_JBMPIX010000076.1:0-583 GCF_049341065.1 Pacificoceanicola algae
ATCGCGGCGCTCTACAAGATCGAGGATACCATCCGCGGGTCCGATCCGGATCATCGTCTGGCCGTCCGGCAGGACCTGTCCCGCCAACTGGTCGATGAGTTCTTCACCTGGCTGAAGGCGCAGGCTGCACGCGTGTCGCGCAAATCCGACCTCGGCGAGGCCATGGCCTATATGCTGAAGCGTCAGGACGGCTTCCGCCTGTTCCTGGACGATGGGCGCGTCGACATCGACTCCAACCTCGTGGAAAACGCCATCCGCAGCCCGGCCATGAACCGCCGCAACGCGCTCTTCGCCGGCCACGACGAAGGCGGCCGCAATTGGGCCCGCTTCGCCAGCCTGATCGGCACCTGCAAGATGAACGGCGTCGAACCCTATGCGTATTTGCGCGTTCTGTTCACGAAACTCGCCAACGGACATCTCGCCCAAGACATCGAGGCCCTGATGCCTTGGGCCTACGCCCAGCAAGGCCGGGGTGCATAGGGACCTCGTCTCGTAGTCCCTGACGAGCTACCGACCGTCCTCCGCTTCATCCCGCCGCGACACCGAGCAAGTGCGAAATCAATGGGGCGTGGCCGTCGCTTAC
>NZ_JBMPIX010000077.1:0-575 GCF_049341065.1 Pacificoceanicola algae
CGCAGCAGCGCCGCGTCGACGATGGGTGATCCCTTTTTCGGTGCGGCCTTGATCAGTTTGCGCCGCCCATGCGCCCAGCAGAAGGCCAGCCGCAGCGGATCGCCGCCCGGGCGTTCCGGCGTGGCCAGATGGGTATAGGCGCCATAGGCATCGACCTGGATCGTGCCGTTGAAGCCGGTGAGGATTTCAGCGGCGTATTCGCCCTTTCGCCCGGGCCTGTAATGGAAGACCACGCCCGGCGGCGCGGTTCCGTTCCAGCCGCGATCATCGCGCAGCACCGCCCAGAGATATCCGGTTTTCGTCTTGCCGCGCCCCGGGTCCAGCACCGGGGCAGTGGTTTCGTCAACGTAAAGCCGGGTGCTGCCCGCCAGCAGCTGCTTGGCCATGTGGTCGACCACGGGGGCGATCAGCGCACCGGTCCGGCCCATCCAGTCGGCCAGCACCGAGCGGTCGATCGGCACGCCGTGCCGGGCCATCACCACGGCCTGCCGGTTCAGCGGCATGTGCTCGGAATGCTTGGAAACAGCGATCTGGGCCAGCAGCGCCTCGGTGGGCCAACTGCCCTCCAGCAGATG
>NZ_JBMPIX010000078.1:0-563 GCF_049341065.1 Pacificoceanicola algae
TGCTCGAGTTCCCTCTGGGGAATATCACAGTCTACCAGCATTCAGGTTTCGACCGCAGCGCCGTCCGCGCTGCTTGCACCGCACTCAGACGCGAGGAGCCTGTCTGGAATTGGCAGAACAGTGTGACCGTCGCCCGCCGGGCGTGGCCGGAACTCAAGGGCAACGGCGGGCATGGGCTTGCCTCTTTGAAGAAACACTTGCGGCTATCCTTTGACCACCACGACGCTGGGGAAGACGCCCGCGCCGCCGCAGAAGTCATACTTCATGCTGAAAGAGCGAAGGGAATAAGAATTTGTTTTCATGACGATTGAATCGAGAGCAACCAGTAGGAAGAAGAATTTGAATTCGCTTTGCAGCGCGACATTTGACAAATGGAAAAACGGACCATCGAGACTGAGATCTCTGGTCGATCCTTGTCGAGATAGTTCTTCAGGAATGCGTAAATCTGCCAAGCTTGGAGCGGAGGTCCGAATCTGCCAACGCTCAAGGAGGTCCACTGCCTGTCTCGCCGGGATCTAAGCGGCGTTTAGTTTTTCTGTTTCCTTGCTTTCGGGATCCAGCTT
>NZ_JBMPIX010000079.1:0-516 GCF_049341065.1 Pacificoceanicola algae
CGCCGTATACATGGCCGCACCCGACCAAACGCCAGAACCAACCGATCAACCCTTGACCCGCGGGAGCCATCCATACATGGTCCGAAGACAATGGCGAGCGCCAGGTACAACCAGCCCTCACCTGTCCAAACGTAACTGATGTCACCAGCCCATTTCTGGTTCGGATGGTCAGCCACAAAGTCGCGATCAAGCAGGTTTGGCGCAATGTTGAACTTGTGGTCGCTATCAGTTGTGACCTTGTGTTTGCGTGTCCTGACCACTGATATGCCATTCTGACGCATCAAACGCCCGACACAGCGATGACCGATATCCAATCGGATCTCTTTCAGCTCTTCGGTCATCCGTGGCCTGCCATAGCTGCCCAAGCCGAGACGAGATTGTTGTTCGATATGCGCCAGAGTGACCAAGTCAGACCGCTGTCGGCGGCTGGCTGGACGGGTGCTCGAGTTCCCTCTGGGGAATATCACAGTCTACCAGCATTCAGGTTTCGACCGCAGCGCCGTCCGCGCTGCTTGC